>NZ_CP142149.1:9155000-9365000 GCF_035918295.1 Amycolatopsis rhabdoformis | reverse complement strand
CGGACTTGAGGAACCCCAGCACATCGGTGAACCAGAGCCGGACGAAACGGATGTCGCGCTCTTCCAAGGTCCGGAGCACGAATTCCTGCTGGCGATCCATGGCCGCACCCTAACGAGAGCGTGTTAACGACATGTTTCGCGACGCGCCGGAAGTGTCCACAATGCGCGAACTCACCTCAGGCCACCAAAGAGAGCTCACGCTTGCCGGATCGGGTGATCGACACCGACGCCACGGAGGCGAGCACCGCCAGGCCCGCCGCGACGTACCAGGCCAGGGCGTAGTCCCCCAGCTGGTCGCGCACGGCACCGGCCGCGGACGCCGCGAACGCCGCGCCGAGCTGGTGACACGCGAACACCCAGCCGAACACGATCGGGCCCGCCTCGCCGAAGGACCGGATGCAGAGAGCGATCGTCGGCGGCACCGTGGCGACCCAGTCGAGACCGTAGAAAAGGATGAACGCCCACATGCTCGGCTGCACCGAATCGCTGAACAGCTGCGGCAGCAACGCGAGCGAGAGGCCGCGCAGCGCGTAGTACACGCCGAGCAGGATCCGCGGGTCGACGCGGTCGGTGAGCCAGCCCGACACGACCGTGCCCACCACGTCGAACACCCCGACGAGCGCGAGCAGGCTCGCCGCGGTGGTCTGCGGCATGCCGTGGTCGTGCGCGGCCGGCACGAAGTGCGTGCCGACCAGGCCGTTCGTGGTCGCCCCGCAGATCGCGAAGCCGACGGCGAGCAGCCAGAACGAGCGGGTGCGCATGGCCTGGAACAGCACGACGAGCGCGCGCCGCGCCGAGCCGCCCTTCGCCGGCGGCTTCACCACCTCCGTGCCCTCGGGCGCGCCGAGCGGGGTCGTGCCCAGGTCGGCGGGGTGGTCGCGCACCACGAGCAGCACGACCGGGACCACCGCGAGCGCCGCGATGGCGATGACCAGCGACGCCGTGCGCCAGCCGTCGTTCACGGCCAGGGTGGCGACCACCGGCAGGAACACGAGCTGCCCGGTCGAACCGGCGGCGGTGAGGATGCCGGTGACGGCGCCGCGGTGGCGCACGAACCAGCGGGTGGTCACCGTGGCGGCGAAGCTCATGGCCATCGAGCCCGTGCCGGCGCCCACCAGTACGCCCCAGCAGAGCATGAGCTCCCAGCTCGTGCTCATGAACACCGTGCCGCCCGCGCCGAGCGCGACCACGAACAACGCGGTCGCGGCGACCCGGCGGATGCCGAACCGCTCCATCAGCGCGGCCGCGAAGGGCGCGAAGAGGCCGTAGAGGACGAGGTTCACGGACACCGCGGCGCCGATGGTGGCGCGCGACCAGCCGAACTCCTCGTGCAGCGGGTCGATCAGCACACTCGGCGCGGCGCGGAAACCAGCGGCGGCCAGCAAGGCGATGAACGCGGCCGCGGCCACGAACCAGGCTCGGTGGACGCGGGGCGCGGTGCGGGTCTGGGTCGTCACGAGTGATGAGTCTGATTCGTCTTCGGCGTCCTGGACAGTGGCCTGAAGGACACCGGACGAAAGGATCGGGCCACGGGTAGTCTCACCGCCATGCGCTGCCGACGCTTCCTGCCGGCGCTGCTGCTCCTCGGTCTCGTCGGCGGGTGCACAGCGCCCTCGCTGCCCCCGGCCGGTGACCTGCTCGGCGCCGCCGGCACGAACTTCGCCGGCGTGCGCAGCCTGCACTTCTCCGTGATCGTGAACGGCGTGCTGCCCGGCCTGCCGCTGAGCACCGTCGACGGCGACGCCACCCTCGACGACGGCGGCCACGCTGCGGGCACGGCCGAGCTGGCCGATGCCACGAGCGACCGGAAGTTCTCCTTCGTCCTCGACGGCACCCACGCGACCACGCGCGACAGCACCGGCAAGACCTGGTCGGGACCGGCGACGTTCACCGTCGGCGATTTCCTCGGCCCCGACGCCGGCCTGGCCCGGATGCTCAGCTCACTCGAGCAGCCGCAGACCGAGACCCGCGAGCCCGTGCACGGCCTCGACACCTACCGCGTCGGCGGCACGCTGCCCGAGCAGGCGGCCACGCGGCTGCTTCCCCAGATTCACTCGGCCGTGAACGTGAAGGTGTGGGTGACGGCCGCCGAGCCGCGGCGGTTCGCCCGGTTCTGGCTGCAGGTCCCGCCGGCGACGGACAAGGACAGCCCGGTGATGTACGAGGTCACGCTCTCGAACGAAAACCAGCCCGTCCCCGCCCCGCTGAGCTAGCCGCTAGCTCCCCGCGCACCGCGTGCCGTCGGCCGGCACCGTGCCGTCCACGAGGTAGGCGATCCCCGCCTTGTCCACGCACGCGTTGCCCTGCAGGAACGCCGTGTGCTGCGTGCCCTCGAAGGTGAGCAGCGCGCCCTTCAGCGCTTTCGCGAGGTTCACGCCCGCCTGGTACGGCGTGGCCGGGTCGTTGGTCGTGGAGATCGTGAGCGTCTTCGGCAGGCCGGCGACCTGCGGTTCGTGCGGCTGCGAGGTGTTCGGCACGGGCCAGAACGCGCACGCGTCGCGCGCCGAGCTGGCCGGGCGGCCGTCGTCGAGGAACGGCGCCACCTGCTCGTACTTCTGCTGACCTTCGAGGATCACCTTCGGGTCGGTCACGCGCGGGTCGTCGACGCAGCGGATGGCGGTGAAGGCGTCCTGCGTGGTGCCGTAGCGACCGTCCGGGCCGCGCTCGTTGTAGATGTCCGCCAGCTTCTCGAGCGTGGCGCCGCGCTGGTTGCGCAGCTCGTTGAGGCCGGTGTTGAGGTACTCCCAGAGGCTCTGCTGGTAGAGCGCCTGGATCGCGCCGGTGGTGGCGTCCTCGTACGACAGCTTGCGGCCGTCGCCCACCGGCACCGGGAAGTCGATCAGCGGCCGGGTGAGGTCCTGGAACGCCTTCGTCGCCTTGGCCGGGTCGCTGCCGAGCGCGCAGTCCTGCTGAGCGGCACACCACTTCGCGAACTCGCCGAACGCGACGCCGAAGCCCTGGCCCTGCGCGACGAGCGACTCCTCCGCGTCCTGCGTCGGGTCGACGGCGCCGTCGAGCACGAGCGCGCGGACGTTGCGCGGGAAGTCCTCGGCGTAGGTCGAGCCGAGCCGGGTGCCGTAGGAGTAGCCCAGGTAGGTGAGCTTCTCGTCGCCGAGCACGGACCGCAGCACGTCGAGGTCCTTCGCGACGTCGCGGGTGCCGACGTGCTCCAGCATGTCGTCGCCGAGCTTCGTGCGCTGGGCGCACTTGGCGGCGAAGTCCTTCTCCTGCGACTCCTGCTTGGTCACGCCCGCCGGGGTGCCGTCGGTTTCGCTGTCGTCGGCCCGGTCGGCGTCGCGCTCGGGGTCGGTGAGGCAGCGGATCTGCGGTTCGCTCGCCCCGATGCCGCGCGGGTCGAAGCCGACGAGGTCGAAGCGCTTGCCGAGGTCGTTGCCCTTGACCTGGTCGATCAGCTCGGCCGCGGCGACCATGCCGGACGCGCCGGGCCCGCCCGGGTTGACCACGAGCGAGCCGATGCGGTCGTCCGGTTCACTCGCCTTGTGGCGCAGCACGCCGAGCGTGATGGTCTGTCCGTCCGGTTTGTCGTAGTCCAGCGGCACGGTGAGCCGCGCGCACTGGATCGCCGGCGTGCGGAACGCGGACTGCGCGTCGTCCGAGGTCGCGTAGGGTGCGCAATCGGCCCAGCTCATGCTCTGGCCGTAGAAGCGCGCCAGCCCCGCGGGCACCGGGCCCGCGGGCGGGTGCGATTCGGTGGTCGGCGAGAGCGCGACCTGACCGTTGTTCGACGTGCACGCGGCTAGCGTGCCGCCGAGCAGCACGACCGCCGCGGCAGTGGCGATCCGGTGGGCGCGAGAGCTGGCGCTGGCATGGGGAGGCACGGTTTGATCGTGCCATCCGGCGGCGGAACTCCGACGCACCACCGGCGCGTTGGGTAGTTCAGCACCAGGTGGACCAGCGGCAGCCGAGAGAAACGCAAGACAGGACGGGAGACCAGGGGTGGCACTGATCAGCCGGGTGGGCAAGCGGCTCCGCCGGATCATCCAGCGGCCGGGCAGCGTCGAGCTGACCCGCTACGAAGCGCTGCTGCCCGCAGTCGCGAAGCTCGAACCCGAGCTCGAGAAGCTCTCGGACACCGAGCTCACCGAACGCGCCGAAAAGCTGCGCGAAGACCTCGGTGGCGCGAAGGCGTTCAACGACGACCAGCTGGTGGAAACCTGCGCCCTCGGCCGGGAGGCCGCGCGGCGCGCCCTCGGCGAGCGCGCGTTCGACGTGCAGGTGCTCGGCACGATGGGCCTGCTCACCGGGCACGTGGTGCAGATGGAGACCGGTGAGGGCAAGACGCTCGCCGGCGCGCTGGCGGCCGCGGGCTACGCGCTGCGCGGCAGCCGCGTGCACGTGGTCACCGTGAACGACTACCTCGCCCGCCGCGACGCCGAGTGGATGAAACCCGTCTACGAACTGCTCGCGGTCACCGTCGGCTGGGTCGAGCCCGCGCACACGCGCGACGAGCGCAAGGACGCCTACGGCAAGCAGGTCACCTACGGCGCCGTGGCCGAGATCGGTTTCGACGTGCTGCGCGACCGGCTCGTGACCACGGTCGACGACCTGGTGCAGCCCGCGCCCGAGGTCGCGATCGTGGACGAGGCCGACTCCGTGCTGGTCGACGAGGCCCGCGTGCCGCTCGTGATGGCCGGCTCGATCGACCACAACGACGCCGACGAAGAGGTCGCCACCGTGGTGCGCCGCCTTCGGCTGGGCCTGCACTACGAGACCGACACCGACGGCCGCAACGCCTGGCTCACCACCGCCGGCGCGTCCGTGGTCGAGAAGTCGCTCGGCGGCATCGACCTCTACGGCGACTCGGGCTCCGACCGCCTGGCCGCGGTGAACGTGGCCCTGCACGCCCACGCCCTGCTCACCCGCGACGTCGACTACCTCGTGCGCGACGGCAAGGTGCAGCTCATCAACGCCGCCCGTGGGCGCGTCGCCGAGCTGCAGCGCTGGCCGGACGGCCTGCAGGCGGCCGTGGAGGCCAAGGAGCAGGTGGCCGCCACCGACCGCGGCGAGATCCTCGACTCGATCACGGTGCAGGCGCTGCTCGCGCGCTACCCGTCGGTGGCCGGCATGACCGGTACGGCCGTGGCCGTGGCCGAGCAGCTGCGCGAGTTCTACAGCCTCGAGGTCGCGGTGATCCCGCCGAACACCCCGAACGTCCGCGAGGACCAGGCCGACCGGATCTTCGGCTCGCCGTCGCAGAAGCTGCGCGCGATCGAGGAGGAGATCCGGAAGGTGCACGAGACCGGGCAGCCGATCCTCGTGGGCACCCAGGACGTGGCCGAGTCCGAAGAGCTCGCCGACAAGCTCGCGAAGGCCGACCTGCCGTGCGTGGTGCTCAACGCGCGCAACGACGCCGAAGAGGCCGCGATCATCGCCGAGGCCGGCAACAAGGGCGCGGTCACCGTGTCCACGCAGATGGCCGGGCGCGGTACCGACATCCGCCTCGGCGGCACCGACGGCGCGAGCCGCGAGGAGGTCGCCGAGCTCGGCGGTCTGCACGTGATCGGCACCGCGCGGTACCCGTCGAGCCGGCTCGACGGGCAGCTGCGCGGCCGCTCCGGACGCCAGGGCGACCCGGGCAGCGCGATCTTCTTCGCGAGCCTCAACGACGACCTCGTGCTCTCCAACGCCCCCGACATCCCCGAGGGCATCGACGCCGACACCGAGACCGGCGAGATCACCGACCCGGCGGCGCTGCGGCAGATCAACCACGCCCAGCGCGTGGCCGAGGGCGTCGACCTCGAGATCCACCGCAACACCTGGCGCTACACGCGGCTGATCGAGCGGCAGCGCACCGAGCTGCTGGAACACCGCGACAAGGTGCTGCACACGGCGTACGCGGCCGAGGAGCTCGAGAAGGCGCAGCCGGAGAAGTTCGCCGAGGTGAAGGAGAAGCTCGACGACACCGAGCGGCTCGAGCAGCTCAGCCGCGAGGTAGTTCTGTTCCACCTCGACCAGCTCTGGTCCGATCACCTCGCGTACCTCACCGACGTGCGCGAGAGCATCCACCTGCGCGCGCTGGCGCGCGAGACGCCGCTCGACGAGTTCCACCGCGCGGCGATCCCCGAGTTCCACAAGATCATCGCCGAGTCGGCGGCGCGGGCGTCGAAGACGCTGGAGGAAGCCGAGATCACCGACGACGGCATCGACCTCGCCGACGCCGGCGTCCGGCGCGCGAACACCACGTGGACCTACCTGGTGCACGACAACCCGTTCGACTCCGACTTCGAGCAGACGGTGAAGAAGGTCCGCAGCATGATGCGGATGAAGAAGTCCTGATCTTCCAGGCATTCGGAGCCCGGTCATCCGTTTCGGTGGCCGGGTTTCGTTTTGCCCGGATGCGCTCGGCGCGATTCGCCCACATTCGCTCGGCTCGCGGCGCGGGCCGGGTCAGAATGACCGCATGCCGCAGCTGCGCATCGCCTTGGCCCAGGTCAACCCCACCGTCGGCGACCTCGACGGCAACACCGCGCTCACGGTCGAGTGGACCCGCCGCGCCGCCGAATCCGGTGCGCACGTGGTCGTGTTCCCGGAGATGTCGCAGACCGGCTACCCCGTGGAAGACCTGGCCTTCCGGGCCACGTTCGCCCAGGCCTCGCGCAAGTCCCTCGACGAGCTGGCCCGCCGGCTCGACGACGCGGGCTGCGGCGAAGTGCTCACCTACGTCGGGTACCTCGACCAGGACGAAGCCGGCCCGCGCAACGCGGCCGCCGCGCTGTTCCGCGGCGAGGTGGTGGCGAAGCAGTACAAGCACCACCTGCCCAACTACGGCGTGTTCGACGAGCAGCGCTACTTCAAGCCGGGCACGGAGCTCGAGGTCGTGCGGCTGCACGGCATCGACATCGGCATGGTGATCTGCGAGGACCTCTGGCAGGACGGCGGCCCGGTCGCGGCGCTCGGCAAGGCCGGCGTCGACCTGGTGGTGGCGCCCAACGCGTCGCCGTACGAGCGGTCCAAGGACGAGCAGCGGCTGCCGCTCGTGGCCCGGCGCGCGGCCGAGGCCGGCGCGCCGCTGGTGTACACGAACCAGGTCGGCGGCCAGGACGACCTCGTGTTCGACGGCGACTCGCTCGTGGTCGGCGCCGACGGTGAGCTGCTGGCGCGGGCGCCGCAGTTCGTGGAGCACCTGCTGGTGGTGGACCTGGACCTGGTTTCCGGCGGCCACGCCGGCGACGGCGATACTGGCAGTGACCTGGCGGGGCTGCCGGTCCGCCGGCGCGTGCTGAGCGACGAGCCGGTGCCCGCGTACCCGCCGCGCACCGAGCCGGTGGTGAGCGAGCCGCTGTCCGACGAGGCCGAGGTGTGGTCGGCGCTCGTGGTGGGGCTGCGCGACTACGTGCACAAGAACGGCTTCACGTCGGTGACCTTCGGGTTCTCCGGCGGCATCGACTCCGCGGTGTGCGCGGCGCTCGCGGTCGACGCGCTCGGCGGCGACCACGTGTACGGCGTCTCGATGCCCTCGAAGTACTCGTCGGCACACTCGAAGGACGACGCCGCCGACCTCGCGCGGCGCATCGGCGCGCACTACCGCGTGGAACCGGTCGAGGACATGGTGAAGGTCTACGTGGACCAGCTCGCGCTGACCGGGCTGGCCGAGGAGAACATCCAGGCCCGCACCCGCGGCATGCTCTTGATGGCACTGTCCAACCTGGACGGACACCTCGTGCTCGCCACCGGCAACAAGACCGAGCTGGCCGTGGGCTACTCCACGATCTACGGCGACGCGGTGGGCGGGTTCGCGCCGATCAAGGACGTGTTCAAAACGCACGTGTGGCAGCTCGCCCGGTGGCGCAACGAAGAAGCGGTCAATCGGGGCGAAACGCCGCCGATCCCGGAGAACTCGATCACCAAACCGCCCTCGGCCGAGCTGGCGCCGGGACAGCAGGACAGCGACTCGCTGCCGGACTACGCGCTGCTCGACGACATCCTCGACGACTACGTGGAAGGCGACCGCGGCTACGCCGACCTGGTGGCCGCCGGGTTCGAGCCGGAGACGATCGACCGCGTGGTGCGCATGGTCGACCGCGCCGAGTACAAGCGGCGGCAGTACCCGCCGGGCACGAAGATCACGTTCAAGGCGTTCGGGCGCGACCGGCGGCTGCCGATCACGAACGCGTGGCGCGAACGGAAAGCCTGAGCTCTAGAACAGCGTCGGCTCGTCGGGCAACGCGCCTTCGATCACGAGCATGCGCCGCTTCGTCTCGACCCCGCCCGGCGCGGAGAAGCCGCCGTGTTTGCCGCCGGCCGCGAGCACGCGGTGGCAGGGCACGATGATCGGGAACGGGTTGTTGCCCATCGCCTGCCCGACCGCCTGCGCGGCACCCGGCAGGCCGAGCTCGTGGGCGAGATCCCCGTACGTCTTGGTCTTGCCGGGCGGGATGCGCAGCGCCGCTTCGTAGGCCCGGCGGTTGAACTCCGGCAGGTCGTCGAGCGCCAGCGGCAGGCGGGACAGGTCGGGGTGGCCGCCCGAGAGCAGCTCGGTGATCCGCTCCACGGCGGCCTGGATTTCCGGCGGGGGCGCGGCCTCCACGGCGTCGGGGAACCGCCGGGTGAGGAACGCGCGGGTGCTCGCGGGCGAGCTGCCGGGCAGCGCCGTGCCGGTGATGACCCCGTCGCGCCAGGCCAGGCCGCACGCTCCCAGCGGAGTGTCGAAGACGGTGAATCCGGACGTCATCACCCCAGGGTACGAGCGACCCCCGACAAAACTCAGCGGCCGGCGCGGGAGGCGAAGCGCGGCAGCGGCCGGATCACGATGTAGGCGACGCCCGAACCCATCAGCGCGGCCCGCACCCCCACCTGCACGCGGCTGAACACGCCGACCAGGTGCCCCGGGCCGAGCAGCGAAGCGATGAGGACCAGCGCCCAGGTGATCAGCACCAGCGCGAACCCCGCCACCGCCCACTCCCGCCACGGCGGCGGCCACCAGAACACGAGGCTGAACGAACCCCCCACGAACGCGAGGTTCTCCAGGATCTGGGCGGCGCTCGTGCCCGGGACCAGCGCGTCGGCGATCAGGACGAGGCCGAAGAACGCGAGCGTGATCGCGGCGACCCGGCCCGTCCAGTGCACCGGCACCAGCCGCAACAGCGGTGGGCAGGCGAGCGCGAAGGCGAGGCCCGCGATCCCCGTGGTGACCCGGAACAGCGGGGACGCCGGCAGCAGCGCCTCCACGGATTGCTGAACCGGGGAGACGCCCGTGGGCAGCAGGAATTCGAGCAGCCAGGCGGAATAGACCACCACCCCGAGCCCGACCAGGGCGACCGCGGCGAGTCGCGCAGAACGCACGTGCACACCCTAGGCGAAGTCCTGCGACGTTGCGCGCGGAGGCGTCACTTTTCGCTGGCCGCAAGGAACCTCAGGCGTGCGGGCGCACGAACGGGAACAGCACCGTCTGCCGGATCGACGCGCCGCTGAGCATCATCAGCAGCCGGTCCACACCGAGCCCGAGCCCGCCGGTGGGCGGCATGCCGTGTTCGAGCGCGAGCAGGAAGTCCTCGTCGAGCTCCATCGCCTCCACGTCGCCGCTGGCCGCGCGCAGCGACTGGGCTTCGAGGCGGCGGCGCTGCTCGATCGGGTCCGTGAGCTCGGTGTAGGCGGTGCCGACCTCCGAGCCGAACGCGATGAGGTCCCAGCGCTCGGCCAGCAGCGGGTCACGCCGGTGCTGGCGGGTCAGCGGCGAGACGTCCGTGGGGTAGTCGGTGTAGAAGGTCGGCAACACCGTCGATCCTTCGACGAGGTGCTCGTGGGCCTTCAGCACCAGGTCGCCGTGGCCGGCGTCCTCCCCCGCCGGCACGCCGCCCGCGAGGCAGAGCCGCCGGAGCGTGGCCACCGAGGTGCCCGAGTCGATCTGTTCCCCGAGCGCCGCCGAAACGGCCTCGTGCACCGGGATCACCGGCCAGTCGCCGGAGATGTCGTGTTCGGTCACCCGGCCGTCGGCGTCGAGCCGGCGCACGATCTGCGCGCCGAACGCCGCCTCGGCGGCGTGCTGCACCAGCTCGCGGGTGAGGTCGCGCATCGAGTTGTAGTCGGCGTAGGCCTGATACGCCTCGAGCATCGTGAACTCGGGGTTGTGCGTGGCGTCGACGCCTTCGTTGCGGAAGTTGCGGTTGAGCTCGAACACGCGCTCCACGCCCGCCACGCACAGGCGCTTGAGGTAGAGCTCCGGCGCGATGCGCAGGTACATCCGCATGTCGTAGGCGTTGATGTGCGTGACGAACGGCCGCGCGTTCGCTCCACCGTGGACGGTCTGCAGCATCGGCGTCTCGACCTCGAGGTAGTCGCCCTGGTGCAGGCGCTCGCGCACCGCGCGCACCACCGTGGACCGCAGCCGCAGCATCTGCGCCGACTCCGGGTTCACGGCCAGGTCGAGGTAGCGCTGGCGCACCCGCGTCTCGGGGTCGGTGAGGCCCTTTCGCTTGTCCGGCAACGGGTGCAGGCACTTCGCGGTGACCGTCCACTCGTCCACCAGCACAGAGAGCTCGCCCCTGCGCGAGGTCACGACCTCCCCGCTCACGCCCACGTGGTCCCCGAGGTCCACGCCGGTGCGCCAGCCCGAGAGGTCGAGCACCGTCGCGTCGAGCATCAGCTGCACTTCACCCGAGAAGTCCTTGATACGAGCGAAACACAGGCCGCCGAGCGTGCGCAGTGCGAGCACCCGCCCGGCCACGCGCACGCGGTGCCCGGTGCGCGAGTCCGCCGGCAGCTCACCGAACTTGGCCACGACGTCGCCCAGCAGGTCTTCGCGGCTGAACCCGACGGGGTACGGGTCCACGCCGAGATCGCGCAGTTTGTCCAGCTTCGCCACCCGCACCCGCACCTGCTCCGGCCGGCGCATCGCCTTCGGCACGACTCGCGCGGCACTCTCCTCGATGAGGCGGACCTCCGTCACGAACTCGTCGCTCACCGTCTCGTGGCGAAGCACGCGCGAGCGGCCCGTGGGCACGAACCCTTCGAGCGCGCCGGCGACGATGCTGACGCGCGGCAGCCGCCGGGCCGAGGAGTAGCAGAGGAACCGCGGCTCCCAGTCCGGCCCGTACTTCGCGTTGGACCGGTACAGCGACTCCAGCTGGAAGAACCGCGACGCCAGCCCGAGCACCGAACGCCACAGGCGCAGCACCGGGCCCGCGCCGATGCGCTCGCCCTCGGCGAAGACCGCCCGGAACATGGCGAAGTTGAGCGAGATCCGCTGCGCGCCCAGGTGCTGCGCGGCGGCCACGACCTCGGCGACCAGGAACTCGTTGAGGCCGTTTTCCGCGGCCCGGTCGCGGCGCATCAGGTCGAGCGAAAGGCCGCGCCGCCCCCACGGCACGAAGGACAGCAGGCCCCGCAGCTCACCTTCGGCGTCGTAGGCCTCCACCATCACGCTGCGGGCGTCGCTCGCGTCGCCGAGCCGGCCGAGCGCCATCGAGAAGCCGCGCTCGGACTCGGCGCCGCGCCACTGCTGCGCCCGCGTGAGCAGCGCCTGCATCTCGCCTTCGGGGATTTCGCCGTGGCGGCGCACCCGCGCGGTGTAGCCGGCGCGTTCGATCCGTTTCACGGCCTGGCGCACCGACTTGCGCTCGGGCCCGCTGAGGGAGAACTCGCGGACGTCGAGCACCGCTTCGTCACCGATCTCCAGCGCGCGCAGGCCCGCGGCCGCGTACACCTTGGCACCGCGTTCGCTCGCGCCCAGCACGCCGGGAATCCAGCCGTACGAACGGGTTTCGTCGAGCCACGCCCGCACCGCGTCGGGCCACGCGTCCGGGTCGCCGACCGGGTCGGCGCTCGCGACGCTGGTGCCGCCCAGCACGCGGTAGGTCACGGCCGCGCGGCCGTTGGGCGCGAAGACCACGCTCTTGTCGCGGCGCGTGGCGAAGTAGCCGAGCGAATCGTCGTCGCCGAACTCGGCGAGCAGGCCGCGCAGCTGCAGCTCCTCGTCGTCGGTGCGCCGGCGGCGGTGGCGCACGCCGCGGAAGAGCGTGTACAGCGCGCCGGTGGCCACGAACGTCGCGCCGAGGTCGAGCACCACGTCGATCCACGCCGGCCCCTCGCCGACGCCGATCTTGCGCAGCTGCAGGTTCTCACCGGTGGCGTGGTTGACCACCCACACCAGCCGTTCCCACGAGTCGCCGAGCGTGCCGGGGAACGCCTCGGTGAGCCCCCAGCCGAGCGCCACCACCACGAGCAGGCCGCCGAACAGCACCGCCAGGCCGTCGCGCCAGGCACCGGGCGCCAGGCGCGCCGGGAAGGCCGGACGCAGGGCCAGCAGCAGCCAGATCAGGAGCAGCGAAATGCCGTCGGCGATCGTGAGCACGCCGAGCTGCATCGGGATGTGCCGGATCTGCCGCGGGCCGAGCGTGAGCAGGTCGGGCGCCCACAGCAGCACGGCCTGGAACGCCAGCGTCAAGATCAGGCCGCCGACCTGGAAGAGCAGCAGCGTGTAGAGCGCGGCCTTCTTGCGCCGGCGCAAGGCCGAGCCGAGGACCACGAGCAGCAGCACGATCACCAGGCTCGCGCTGGTCGGCACGCTGAGGGCGGAAAACGCCATGTCGATGCCGTTGAGCAGGTGTCCGTGGGTGCCGCCGGTGAGCAGCAGCACCACCGAGAAGACGGCGGCGAGCTGCACCACGGTCGCGACGATGCCGCCCGTCCTGGCCTGCCAGGCGGGGATGCGCCTGCGTGCGCTCGCCGGTGTTCCCATGGGTGCTCTTCTCCCCGTGATCTTCGGATTCCGGTGCAAAGACGTCAGTGAACCGTGATTGGTTGTCCCAGGTCATCACCCTGCAGGCTGAGCCGGGGTCCGACTCACGGGCGTGTGAAGCTCATCGCACGACCTTGGGACGGCCCGGCGGGCGTGTCAGGCTTTGTCGTGTTCTGACTCCACGACCCGGGGACCTCACCGAGGCCTCGAGGGAAGGACGGTCGACGACGATGTCTGCCAACCCGAACGGATCCGACGAGGTGGCCGCCCCGTACGGAACCGGCGCCGCGCCCGCACCGCCCGCCGCGGCGACCGGGCGCAAGGTACGCGTGCACCACCTGCGTGAGCTGAAGGAGCGCGGCGAGCCGTGGCCCATGCTCACCGCCTACGACATGTACACCGCCCAGATCTTCGACGAGGCCGGCATCCCGGTGCTCCTCGTGGGCGATTCCGCGGCCAACAACGTGTTCGGCTACGACACCTCGCTGCCGGTGACGGTCGACGAGCTGCTGCCGCTGGTTCGCGCCGTCACGCGCTCGGTGAAGCGCGCGCTGGTGGTGGCCGACCTGCCGTTCGGCTCCTACCAGCTCTCGCCCGAGCAGGCCTTGGCCACGTCGGTGCGGTTCATGAAGGAAGGCCGTGCCCACGCTGTGAAGCTGGAAGGCGGGCGCCGGTTCGCCGCGCACGTCGAAGCGCTCACGTCGGCCGGCATCCCCGTGATGGGGCACATCGGCTTCACCCCGCAGAGCGAACACAACCTCGGCGGCTACCGGGTGCAGGGGCGCGGTGAAGCGGCGGACGTGCTGCTCGCCGACGCGCTGGCGCTGCAGGAAGCCGGGGCGTTCGCGGTGGTGATGGAGATGGTGCCGGCCGAAGCCGCGAAGCGCGTGACGCACGAGCTGAAGATCCCGACCGTCGGCATCGGCGCCGGGCCGGACTGCGACGCGCAGGTGCTGGTGTGGCAGGACATGGCGGGGATGCGCCGGGGCAAGGCGCCGCGGTTCGTGAAGCGCTACGCCGAGCTCGCAGACGTGCTGCAGGGCGCGGCTTCGGCGTTCGCCGAGGACGTGCGCCGGGGTGAGTTCCCGGCTCCGGAGCACGCGTTCCACTGAGTTCGGCACCGCTGAACCCGACACCCCTGGGTTCGGCACCGCTGGGTTCGGCACCACTGCGTTCGGCACTGCTGAACCTGACACCACTGATCCCGACCTCACGGCCCGGAGCTCACTTGCGGCGAAACCGCTCGGCGAGCTCCGGGTCGTTCTGCCACCAGAGCCCGCTCACGGGCGCGTCGCCGGATTCGGTTTCCTCGTCGAGCCGCTCGTCCACCTGCTTCGCGCGCTTCTCGTCGTCGCGGACCCAGCGCACGAACAGCGCGCCGACGAACGGCAGGCCGGCCACGTCGCCGCCGATCCACAGCACGCCGGCGCCGATAACCTGGTCCGTGCGCGGGTCCGGACCCCAGCCGGGGTGGGCGGTCGCGTAGTGCGCGGGCGCGAGCAGCGGGCCGAGCCACAGCACCAGGCCGAGCGCGCCGTCGAACACGACCTCGGTGAACGAGATCCACATCGACACCAGGTGCGAGCCGCCGCGCGGCGTCGGGTCGAGACCCACGCGGCTGTAGAAGTAGAGGAACCCCGCGACCACCACCAGCAGGCGCACGAGGCCGCCGACCACCGCGTGGTCCAGCGCCAGCTCGTAGAGCGGCGTGAGGTAGATGACCAGGAACGGCGCGATCAGCACCACCGTGACGGTGAGTGGGAAGGTGAGGAACTTCGCGAACGGGCTGCGGCCGTGGTGACGCAGCCACTGCGCGACCCGCGGCGGCGCGGTGCGCATGAGCAGCGTGATCGGCGCGCCGAGAGCCAGCAGCAGCGGCGTGACCATGAGCAGCACGGTGTTCTGCGTGGCCCGGACCCAGAACAACGTGGTGTCGTAGGTGCCGAGGAACGAACAGGTGACGAGCACGATCGTGGCGAGCCCCGCCAGGAATGCCGCGGTGCGCCCCGGCGGCCAGCTCTCCTGCTTGCGCGCGGCCCCCACGTAGGCCACCCCGAGCACGAGCACCACGAGCAGGGCCGGGACGTCGAGAGTCCAGGCCGTGAAGATCGTGGTGCCGGTGAGTGCGGTTTCGATACCGCCAGTGTCCCCTTCCGGAATTCGGCCGGGGACACCGCCCTCACAAACTGAAGACGAGCAGGCTGCCGATTCCGGCGATGACGCAGTAGATGGCGAACGGCGTCAAGGTTCGCGTTTCGAAGTATTTCGTGAGAAAACGGACAGAAATGTAGGACGCGATCCCCGCCACCAGACTTCCGACGAGCGCGGGACCCAGCGACGCACTGTTCTCCGGAGTGAACAGCGAAGGCAGTTTCAGCACGCCCGCGGCGAGGATCACCGGGGTGGCGAGCAGCCACGCGAAGCGCGCCGAATCCTGGTGGCCGAGGCCGCGGCGCAGGCCCGCGACCATCGTGATGCCGGAGCGGCTGATGCCCGGCAGCAGCGCGAGGATCTGGGCCGAGCCGATGAGCACGGCCTCCTTCACACTGAGCTTCGACAGCCGCGCGTCGGTGGCTTCCTCGACCGTGACCGCGCGCATCACGAGGGTGTCCTCGGCGCTGAAGTCGACGGTGTCTTCCGTTGTCCTGCCGGAGATCCCGGCCTTCGGCGCCGCCCGGGAGAAGCGTTCGGCCGCGTACAGCACCCCGCCGTTGAGGATCAGGAAGATCGCCGACGGCACGGGCTTGCCGAGGAAGTCGCGCAGCACGCTTTCGAGCAGCAGGCCGGCGATGCCGACCGGGATCGTCGCGAGGATCAGCAGCCACGCGAGGCGCTGGTCGGCGGTGCGGATCTCGCGGTGGCGGATCGAGGAGAACAGGCCGCCGATGATGCGCACCCAGTCGCGCCAGAAGAACAGCACGAGGGCGAGCGCCGTGGCCACGTGCATCGCCACGAGCACCGCGAGATAAGGCGAACCCTCACCGATGCTGAGATCACGCTGCCACGATCCGCCGATCACCGCGGGCAGCAGGATGCTGTGCCCGAGGCTGGACACGGGAAACAATTCCGACACACCTTGCAGCGCGCCGACGACGATCGACTCGACATACGTGACCGCGGACATTCTCGAGCCCTTTCTCGCGTCGTATTGCCGGCTCCTCGCGCAAGCTACCCACCACCGGGTAAACGCGGGGCAAGGGGGCGAAAAAACCTCGGCGGCCCGCCTGTGCTTGTTCACATCCATGAACACGAATCATGTCCTTGACTGGTGTTCGGGCCGTGGCTTAGCGTGGTCCCCACCACGAAGGTGTGAACCTCAGCGAGGAGGACGGGATGCCGGAAGCAGCCAGAGCTTCACGCGCGGCCCGTCGCCCGAGGTCCGCACCACGGTGAAGGAAATCGCCGACGCGGCCCCCGGAACCCGGGGCTGCCGAAGCGACACGGACGGGGGCCCGCTCAGCCCGGCGGCGGGGGCGGGCCTCCACCTTCCCGATCCGCTACCCCTTTCCCGGAGCAGCGGGCACTGGGACGACCACCCGGACGGCTCGCGGCCTTTCGGCTGAACGTCCGCCGGGAAGCCCGCCCGGCCCCCGCGAAACGGCGGCGGATCCGGCAGAGTGATCGGCATGGACGACCTCTACCCGCCGTTGCAGCCGTCGGCCGATGGGATGCTCGAGGTCGGTGACGGACACCGGATCTACTGCCAGGAAGCGGGAAACCCGCAGGGCAAGCCGGTGGTCGTGCTCCACGGCGGGCCCGGCAGCGGGATCGCGCCGATGGCGCGGCGGCACTTCGACCCCGCCGCGTACCGGATCATCCTGTTCGACCAGCGGGGCGCCGGCCGCAGCACGCCGGGCGTCGGCGAACCGAACGCGGACCTGAGCACGAACACGTTGTGGCACCTCGTCGCGGACCTGGAGCTGCTGCGAGAGCGGCTGAACATTCGACGCTGGCAGGTGTTCGGCGGCTCATGGGGCTCGACACTCGCGCTGGCGTACGCGCAGACCTACCCCGATCAGGTGACCGAACTGGTGCTGCGCGGCATCTTCACGGCCCGCAAGCGCGAGCTCGACTGGATCTACCGCGGCGGCGCGGCGAACCTCTTCCCGGCCGAGTGGGAGGACTTCCTCGCCCCGCTGCCGGCCGAGCACCACGCCGACCCGCTGGCCGGCTACGCCGAGCTGCTCGCCAGTGAGGACCGCGGGGTGCGCGAGCGCGCCGCGATCGCCTGGAGCGTCTGGGAAGGCGCCACGGTGGCGCTGCTGCCGCAGGAAGCGTTCGTGAACCGCTACGCCGACCCGGCGTTCGCGCTCACCTTCGCGCGCCTCGCCGTGCACTACTTCACGCACGACTCGTGGCTCGAGGAAGACCAGCTGATCCGCGACGCCGGCAAGCTCGCCGGTGTGCCCGGCATCCTCGTGCAGGGACGCTACGACGCCGTCTGCCCGCCGATCACCGCGTACGAGCTGCACCGCGCGTGGCCCGGCTCGGACCTGCGGATCACCGAAGGCGCCGGCCACGCCGTGAACGACCCGGGCACGCTGGCCGCGCTGCGGCAGGCGACCGACGAGTTCCGTTAGGTCGCCAGCAGCAGCCGGAAGAGGCTTTCCAGCGTCTCCGCCAGCGTGGCCTCGTCGGCCGCGTTCAGCGCGCTGCTGCCGATCACCCTGCGCATCAACCAGAAACCCGCGATGAGCGACAGCGCCATCGCCGCGCGGTCGGTACCCCGCAGCTCGGGGACGACGTCCAGGATGTGCGCCTCCACGTGCTTTTCGATGCCCGCACGCAGGATCTCGGCCGCGCGCGGGTTCGAGGCCGAGCGGAGCATCAGCAGGAACGGGTCGAGGTTGTCGGCCTCCGGCGCCGTGCGCGAGACCAGCGCGGCGGCGACGTCGCGGGCCAGCGTGGCCGCGTCGCCGGTCAGCACCGTGCGTTCGGCCATCGACACCTCGGCCACCTCCGCGAACAGGCCTTCCTTCGAGCCGAAGTAGCGGTTCACGAGCATGGCCGTGACGCCGGCGGACTGCGCGATCTCCCGCACGCCGACGCCGTCGTAACCGAAGCGGGTGAAGGCTTCGACGCCGGCGCGCAAGATGGCTTCCCGGGTGGCGGCGGCGTCACGGCGTCTTGGTGCGGTCATGTATACGAGTGTAGACTAAAACTAAATCTACATCCGTATACTTAGTGGAGAACCCATGGACCTCAACCTGATCGGCCGCCGCGCGCTCGTCACCGGCTCCAGCTCCGGACTCGGCGAAGCGATCGCGCGGCTGCTCGCCGAAGAAGGCGCCGACGTGGTGGTGCACGGCCGCGACGAAGCCCGCGCCAACGCGGTGGCCGAGAAGATCGGCGCCAGGGCCGTGGCGATCGGCGACCTCGCCACCGACGAAGGCGCGCAGCGGGTGGCGACGCAGGCCGGCGAGATCGATGTGCTCGTGAACAACGCCGGCGCCTACGAGCACCGCGGCTGGGCCGACGCGACGCCGGCCGACTGGGCGTGGACGTACGAGGTGAACGTGGTGTCCGCGGTCCGGATGATCGGCCACCTCGTGCCCGGTATGCGCGAGCGCGGCTGGGGCCGCGTGATCCAGATCGGCGGCGGCCTCTCCGGCCAGCCGACCGAGATCCTCCCCCAGTACAACGCCACTCTCGCCGCGCGGCACAACCTCGCGGTTTCCCTGGCGCGCGAGCTGAAGGACACCGGCGTCACGTCCAATGTGGTCGCGCCGGGCGCGATCCTCGTGGACGCCGTGCAGCGTTACCTCACCGATCTCGCTCCCGAGCACGGCTGGGGCGAGACGTGGGAAACCATCGAGGCCAACGCCGCGCGCGACTTCGTGCCCAACGACATCGGCCGCTTCGGGCGTCCGGAAGAGATCGCGGGCGCCGTGGCGTACCTGGCGAGCCCGTATGCCGACTACGTGAGCGGAGCCACCCTCCGGGTGGACGGCGGCACCATCCGCAACGTGGCCTAGATCCGGCCACCCGACGAGCTGTCGCCACCGGAGAGCTTCTGCGCGAAGTACACCGGCACCGTGGACACGATGATCAGCACCGCCGCCACCACGTTGACCACCGGCGCCTGGTTAGGCCGGAAGAGGTTGTTGTAGATCCAGATCGGCAGCGTCTCCATGCCGGTGCCGAGCGTGAACGTGGTCACGATGATCTCGTCGAACGACAGCGCGAACGCCAGCAGCCCGCCCGCCAGCAGCGCCGAGCGCAGCATCGGGAACGTGACCAGCCGGAAGGTGGTCATGCCGTCGGCGCCGAGGTCCATCGACGCCTCTTCGAGGTTGCCGCCCATGCGCCGCAGGCGGGCGACGACGTTGTTGAACACCACCACGATGCAGAAGGTCGCGTGCGCGATGATCGCCGTGAGCAGGCCGAGATCGATGCCGAGGATCGTGCGGAACGCGTTGTTCAGCGCGATGCCGGTGACGATGCCGGGCAACGCGATGGGCAGCACCACCAGCAGTGACAACGAATCACGGCCGAAGAACTTGTAGCGCTGCAACGCGAACGCGGCCATCGTGCCCAGCACGAGCGCGATCGCCGTGGCCGCCAGACCCGCCTCGACGCTGGTCAGCAATGCGCGCAGCGCGCCTTCGTTGGTCACCGCGCGGCCCCACCACTCCAGGGTGAAGCTCTTCGGCGGCCAGCCGAACGTGGTGTCCGAGTTCACGGAGTTGAGCAGCACCACCAGAAGCGGGAAGTAGATCACCGCGAACCCGACCCCGAGTGCCGTCCACAGCACCACCCGGCCGGTCTTCGACATGCGCACGGCGGTCTCCTAGAGGTTGTTCAGCGCGCCGGTGCGACGCACGACGGCCAAGTACACGAGCATGATCACGACCGGCACGATGGCCACGGTCGCCGCGAACGGCAGGTTGTTGGCCGCGCCGATGTTGTCGTAGACCACGTTGCCGAGCATCTGCGACGTGCCGCCCACGATCTTCACGGCGATGTAGTCGCCCAGCGACAAGGAGAACGTGAAGATCGAGCCGGCCACGATCGCCGGGAAGGCGAGCGGCAGGATCACCGAGCGGAACGTGCGGAAGGACTTCGCGCCGAGGTCACCCGAAGCGTCCACAAGGGAATCGGGCAGCCGCTCGAGACCCGCGTAGATCGGCAGGATCATGTACGGCAGCCACAGGTACGACAGCGTGATCACGGTGGCGGCGACGCCGTAGCCGGGGCCGGAGAGGCCGAACGGGCTCAGCAGCCAGCTGATCGCGCCGTTGCCCGAGAGCAGGGTGCGCCACGCGTAGGCCTTCACCAGGTAGCTCGCCCACAGCGGCGTCATCACGGCGATCACGAGGATCCGTTGTGCCTTCGGGGAAGCGAGCTTGGCCATCGCGAAGGCCATCGGGAACGCGATCACCGCGTCGATCACCGTGACCAGCAGCGCGATGCCGACGGTCCGCAGCGTGATCGTGCGGTAGACCGAGTCGGTGAACAGGGTCGCGAAGTTGTCGAACGACCAGTCCGTGACCACCTTGCCGGTGAACACGTCGGTGGACCAGAAGGCCGTGATGAACAGGGCGGCCAGCGCGCCGAGGTAGGCCAGGCCGAGCCACAGCAGCGGAGCCGAAAGGAGAATGCCCAGGCGCAGCTTGGGTTTGCGGAAGAAGAAAGCCGAAGCGCGACGGCTCGGCGGGCTCACGGCGGACATGCGGGGCACCTTCGGGGGCACGGTCGGGAAGAGGGGTCCGGGGGCGGCGGACGAGGGGGAGGTGCCCGCCGCCCCCGGAGCTACCGGGGTTGAACACGGGTGCCGCGGACCGCGCGGCACCCGTGCACGCGTCAACCCTTGATCTCGGTCCAGGCCCGGGTCCAGTCGCCGTAGTCCTTGCACTTGACGTCCGTGCGGCCGTCGAGGCACTGCGGGATCGGCGTGGTCCAGTACTGGATCTTGGCGGCGTAGGCCGCGTCGCTGGCGTGGTAGGTGTCGCACAGCGACTTGTCGGTCATCTCGGCGCAGGCCTTCGAGTTCGCCGGGGCCTCACCGAAGTACTCCGCCACCTGGGCGTTGACCTTCGGGCTGATGACGTAGTCCATCCACTTGTACGCGCACGTCTTGTGCTGCGACTTCGTGGCCACCATCCAGGTGTCCGACCAACCGGTGGCACCCTCGCTCGGCACGGTCGCGCCCAGCGGTGCGCCGTCGGTCTTGGCCAGGTTCACCGTGACCTGCCACGCGGTGCCGATCACGGCGTCCCCGGCCTTGAGCGACTGCGTTTCCTTGAGGTAGTCCGACCAGTACTCGCTCACGTTCGGGCGCTGCTTCTTCAGCAGGTCCACCGCGGCGTTGAACTGCTTGTCGTCCAAGGCGTACGGGTTCTTGATGCCGAGGTCGGGCTGGTGCGCCATGAGGTACAGCGCGGCGTCGGCGATGTAGATCGGCGAGTCGTAGGCGATGATCTTGCCCTTGAAGGGCGAGTTCACGTCGAACATCGGCGACCACGACGTGGGCTCCGGGCTCACCTTGTCGGTGCGCCAGGTGAGCACGTTGGCACCCCAGCCGTGCGGGATGCCGTAGGCGACGTTGTTGACGCTGTTCCACGGCTTGTTCTTCAGGAACGGGTAGACGTCGTTGTAGTTCGGCACGAGCGCGGTGTTGACCGGCTCGACGTCACCCGAGGCGACCAGGCGCAGCGACGCGTCGCCCGAGGCGGACACCACGTCGTACTGACCGGTCTTCATCAGCGTCACGGCTTCGTCGGACGTGCCGAAGGCCTTGACGTTGACCTTGCAGCCGGTCTGGTCCTCGAACGGCTTGACCCAGTTGATGTTCGGGTCGGTGGAGCCGTTTTCGGCGTATCCGGGCCACGCGAGCACGTTCAGCTGGCCTTCCGGCTGGCCCAGCTGGGTGAGTGCGGCCAGCTTGGGCGGGGTGAACCCCTGAGCGCCCGGCGCGGACCCCGTGTTCGAGTCGGAGCCCGACGTCCCGCAGGCCGCGAGCAGCAGGCTCACGCCGCACAGCCCAGCGAGCAGCGTCTTCCTGTTCTTCATGTCGAGAGAAACCTTCCCGTGAGAACTAGCCGGCTTCGGGGACCCGGAAACTGTGTTCGTGGCGCCACCGCAGGCGGACCCGACCGTCGGCGAACTCGGTCGGCTCACTGGTGTTCTGGCGAACCACGGACAACTGACCCCCCGCATCGAGCGCGACAGCGTAGCGCACTGTGGATCCGGCGTATACGACATCCGTGACCAAACCGGTCGCCGAAGTCTCGCCCGGACCGGCCGGCGACGCAAGATCACCGTCGATGCGGATCTTCTCCGGTCGGATGCTGTACACGCCGGGTTTGCCGATCACCGCTTCGGCGCCACGGCCGCTGAGCAGGTTGGACGTGCCGACGAAGCCGGCGACGAAGGCGCTCGCCGGTCTCTCGTACACCTCCACCGGGGTGCCGACCTGTTCGATCCGCCCGGCGTTGAACACCGCGATGCGGTCGCTCATGGTCAGCGCCTCGTCCTGGTCGTGCGTCACGAACACGAAGGTGATCCCGACTTCGCGCTGGATCTGCTTCAGCTCGATCTGCATCGCCTGCCGCAGCTTGAGGTCGAGCGCACCCAGCGGTTCGTCGAGGAGCAGCACCTTCGGGCGGTTCACCAGCGCCCGCGCGAGAGCGACGCGCTGGCGCTGACCACCCGAGAGCTGCGAAGGCTTGCGGTCGCCGTACTCCCCGAGCCGCACGGTTTCGAGGGCTTCCGCCGCGCGTTGCTTGCGCTCGGCCTTGGCGACGCGCTTCACCTTCAGCCCGTACTCCACGTTCTGCCGCACGGACATGTGCGGGAAGAGCGCGTAGTCCTGGAACACGGTGTTCACGTCGCGCTCGAACGGCGCCAGCTGGCTCACGTCGCGGCCGGCGAGCTCGATCGTGCCCGCGGTGGGCAGTTCGAAGCCGGCGATCATGCGCAGCACGGTGGTCTTGCCCGACCCCGACGGGCCGAGCATCGAGAAGAACTCGCCGGGCGGGATGTCGAGGTCGACGCCGTCGACGGCCCGGACCTTGTCGAAGTGCTTCTGCAGCCCGGTGAGCCGGATGGCCGGCTCACCGCCGGCGCGCGGCTGGTCGGGCCGGCGGGCGGCGGCGGGCGCTTGGTGGGGCATGGCGGGCCTTCCCGTGGATCTCGTCACCGGTACCTACAGCGCGCTCATGACGTGCTTCACGCGGGTGTAGTCCTCGAGGCCGTACAGCGAGAGATCCTTGCCGTAGCCCGACTTCTTGAACCCGCCGTGGGGCATCTCGGCGACGAGCGGGATGTGGGTGTTGATCCACACGCAGCCGAAGTCGAGCTTGCCGGACACGCGCATCGCGCGCTGGTGGTCCTTCGTCCAGATCGAGGACGCGAGACCGTAAGGCACGCCGTTGGCCGCCTTCACCGCTTCGGCTTCGTCGCAGAAGCGCTGCACGGTGATGACCGGGCCGAAGACCTCGTTCTGCGTGATCTCGTCGTCCTGCGTGACGCCGGAAACCACGGTGGCCTCGTAGAAGTAGCCCTCGTCGCCGACCCGGCGGCCACCACAGTGGACGGTGGCGTGCTCGGGCAGCCGGTCGATGAAGCCCGACACCTTCTCCAGCTGCGCGGCGTTGTTGAGCGGGCCGAAGGCGATCGTGTCGTCGTCGGGCTTGCCGGTCTTGTTCGCCTCGGCCTGGCGCGCGAGCGCGGCCACGAAGGTGTCGTGCACGTCGTCGGCCACGAGCACGCGCGTGGCGGCGGTGCAGTCCTGGCCCGCGTTGAAGTAGCCGGCCATGGCGATGGTCTCGGCGGCGTTCTCGAGATCGGCGTCCTCGAACACGATCACGGGCGCCTTGCCACCCAGTTCGAGGTGCACGCGCTTCACGTCGCGGGCGGCGGCGCTCGCGACCTCGATGCCGGCGCGTACGGAGCCGGTGATCGACACCATGGCGGGGATCGGGTGCTCCACGAGCGCGCGGCCGGAGTCGCGGTCGCCGGTCACGACGTTGAACACACCCGGCGGCAGGAACTCGCCGCAGATCTCGGCCAGCAGCAGCGTCGACGCCGGCGTGGTGTCCGAAGGCTTGAGCACCACGGTGTTGCCGGCCGCGAGCGCGGGCGCGATCTTCCAGATGGCCATGAGCAGCGGGTAGTTCCACGGCGTCACCTGCGCGCAGACACCCACGGGCTCGCGGCGGATGAAGGACGTGTGGCCTTCCATGTACTCGCCGGCCGCGCGGCCTTCGAGCACGCGCGCGGCTCCGGCGAAGAAGCGCAGCTGGTCGACGATCATCGGCAGCTCTTCCGACATCGTGAGCGCCACCGGCTTGCCGGTGTTCTGCGACTCGACGCGCACGAGCTCCTCGCCGCGGGCTTCCACGGCGTCGGCGATCTTCAGCAGCGCGAGCTGGCGCACGGCCGGCGTGCTCTCTTTCCAGCTCTCGAACGCCTCGGCCGCCACCTTCAGCGCGTGATCGACGTCTTCGGCGCCGGCCACCGGCGCGGTGCAGTAGGCGCGACCGGTGACCGGGTCGACGATCTCCAGGACTTTTCCGCCCTTACCGGACACCGAATCGACGTACTTCCCGCCGATGTAGTGCTTCAGTTCCTGCACGCGTGCGCCTCCTGACTCTCCGTGGCAGGGTGAAACATATAACTCCATATTTCATATGACAAGGTCCTGGGGCACTATTGGCCCCCATCGCATGCCGAGACGGGTGGACCCACGATGCGCAAGGAGATGTCGAACAGCGCACGACTGGCGATGTTCGCTCCGCTCGACCAGCTCGGCCGCGCCGAGGCGGTCGCGGCGCGGCTGCTCGACGCCATCACCCTGGGTCTGCTCGACGACGCCGAGCAGCTGCCGAGCGAGGCCGAGCTCGCCGCGCAGTTCCGCGTGTCCACCGTGACGGTGCGGGAAGCGCTCGCCGTGCTGCGGCAGCAGGGGCTGGTCGAGACCAGGCGCGGCCGCGGCGGCGGCAGCTTCGTGCGCACGCCCGCGTGGCCCGCGGCGAGCTCGTGGGCCCAGCGGCTGCGGCTCGTGTCGCTGGCCGATCTGCGCGACTTCGGCGATCACTACCTCGCCGTGGGCGGCTCGGCGGCCAAGCTCGCGGCCGAGCGCAGCTCCCCCGAAGACCTGGAACGACTGCGGCTGACCAGCGAAGACCTCGCCGGCGCGACCGGCCCGGAGGCGACGCGCGCCGAGCGGCACTTCCACCTCGAAGTGGCCGCGGCGGCGCAGTCGCCGCGGCTGACCAACCAGGAGGTTCAACTGCAGGGCGAACACGGCGGGTTGCTCTGGGTGCCCCTCGACGGCGAGGGCACCTGCCGCCAGTCCTACGCTGAGCACCACGCGATCGTCACCGCGATCGCCGCGGCCGACGGCGACTTGGCCCGCAAGCTGACCGAGGAGCACATCCTGAGCGCCCTCGACCGGCTCGCGGATCTGCACTTAAGCCTCGAAACGCCGTAAGCTTCGATGACCCTGCGATCGAGGTGAGCACCGTGACCGACACCCGCACGTTGACCGGCGACGAGGTCGTCGCGCAGGTATCCGCGCTGGTCGAGGAGATCTTCGACCGCCTGAAGCCCGTGCTGGCCGCGGCCGAGACACTGCTGGGCGAGCCCGGCGGTGCCGGCGCCGACACGCTCCACGGCATCCGGCCGCAAGTGCTCGAGGCCCTCGGCGGCCTCGTGATCGGCGCCGGGTTCGTGAGCGCGCCCCACGTGTTGTCCGACCAGGAGTTCGGTTTCGAGTGGTGGACCACCACTGGTTCGGACGACCGTGGTTCCGGCGGCAGTGGTTCGGATGACGGTGGTTCGGACGCCCTTGTGCCGGAGCAGCTGTTCATCAGCCTCGACCCGGAGAGCCCGAACTTCCTCGACTACACGCGCCAGTCGTGGTTCACCGTGCCGCGCGACAGCGGGCGCCGGCACATCAACGGCCCGTACGTCGATTACCTGTGCACCGACGAGTACACGCTCACCTTCACGCTGCCCGTGTACCGCGACGGTTCGTTCGCCGGCGTGGTCGGCGCGGACGTGTACGTGCGCGAGTTCGAGCGCACGGTGAGCCGGCGGCTGCGTTCGCTCGGCCGGCACGCGGCGCTGCTCAACGCGCAGGGGCGCGTGATCGTGTCCAACAGCGTGCGGCAGGCCACGGGTTCGCTGGTGCGGGACGTCGACGTGCCGGCGTGGTGGACGGCCGGGGCGGAGCCGCAGACGATGTCGGGCGGGGCGACGCTGCGCCGGTGCGGGGATTCGCCGATCGCGCTGCTCGTGAGCGTGTGATCCCTAGCCGGTGACCTGAAGCGCGAGCCAGAGTTCTGCGCGGACACCCGGTGAGTCGAGGTCTTGCCCGAGGAGCTCGCTGACCTTCGTGATGCGGTTGCGCAGGGTGTGGCGGTGCACGCCGAGCCGGGTGGCGGCGCGGTCCCAGTGGCCGTGGTCTTCGAGCCAGGCGCGCAGCGATTCCTCGAGGTCCGGCCGGTCGCGCAGGGGCGCGAGCAGCTCGTGGGCGAAGGCTTGCGCGGCAAGGGGTTCGAGGAGGTTCAGCAGCCCTCGGCCGGCGTGGTCGGCGTAGCGCAGCACGGGAAGGCCGCGGCTCTCCGCGGCCTCGGCGGCCTGTTCGGCTTGCCGGAGCGCGTCCGGGAAGCCTTGTGGCTCCGAGGTTTCCGCGATGCCCACGTGGTAGGCGCCCTCGCCGGCGAGAGTGATCAGCTGCTCTTCGAGGACTGCGTCCACCGCGGTCACGGCGGTGACCGCGATCCCGTGACGGGCGAAGAACACCTGCTGGGGTGAGAGCTCCGCTTCGAAGCGGTCGTAGAGACGCTGGCGCGACCCCGGTGAGCGGGTCTGGAAGTACAGCACTCGCCACGGAGGATCCGGCACCTCGCCCCACACGGTGGAGATCGTTGTCATCGCCGCGTCCGCGCGGCCCTCGGCGAGCAGGTCGAGCACGGCGGTGCGCAGGTACCGCAGGCCGTTCTGGTGTGCGCGATCCTGCTTCAGCGCAAGGGAAAGCAGGGCGACGGCCGTGTTCACGATGTGCCGGCCGGTGGCATCGAGCGGCACGGTGGTGCCGACGGCGAGCACGCCGTGGGGGTGCAGGGTCTGGAGCACGACCTCGTGCTGCCCCAGCGCCACGACCCGCGTGCCGGTGCGCAGGTTCTTCACGTCGAGCTCCGCGCCGAGGGCCTGGGCGGCGGCGGGCGCGGCCGCGGCGACGCGGCCCGGCGAGTCGAAGAGCACCACCCAGCCGTCGATCAGCTGCGCGAGCTTGCGGACCACCCCCGCAGTGCCGCTTCGGCCGACCGCCGCGCGCGTGAGCTCCTGCTGGGCGCGGCCGATCCGCACGGTCGCGGCGTACTCGTCGGCCGCCACCGCGCGTGAGACGGCGCGGGTGATGGCGATGAACGGCGTCTTGCGGGGCACTTCGAGCACGGGCAGGCCGACCTCGTCGGCGGTCTCGACCAGCGTTTTCGGCACGTGGTCGTGGCTCAAGCCGACGCCGAAGCCGAGCCCGGCGACGCCGGCGTCGACAAGTCGCTGCACGTAGGCGGCCGAGGTGGCGTCGTCGAGAGCGAGGCCGGTGGTGAGCAGGAGTTCGCCGCCTTCGAGGAAGGCCTGCGGGTCGGTGAGCTCGGTCGGGTGCACCCAGCCGATCGGGCGGTCGAGGCCGCGCTCCCCCGCGACCACGTGCAGGCCGAGCGCCCGTTGCTCGGTCAACGCGCGCAGGGTGAGTGCCATAGTGGCCAACTCTACGCTTTCGTTTCGACAACTTGGCCAGCTGACTTTGCCGGGCCGGGCGCCGCATCCTGGGTGGTGACCCGCCCGTTTCCCCAGGAGTTGAGCCCATGACGACCACCGAGACCCCGGTGGCCCCGGCGCCCGTCGCGCGCCGGCTGCGCACCGAAATCCCCGGCCCGGCTTCGCGCGCGTTGCAGGAGCGGCGTTCGGCCGCGGTGGCGGCGGGCGTGAGCTCGACGTTGCCGGTGTACGTGACGTCGGCCAGCGGTGGCCTGCTCACCGACGCCGACGACAACGTGCTGATCGACTTCGGCTCCGGCATCGCCGTGACGAACGTGGGGCACTCCGCGCCGGCCGTGGTCGACCGGGTGCGCGAGCAGGCGGGCATGTTCGCGCACACGTGTTTCATGATCACGCCGTACGAGGGGTACGTGGAGGTCTGTGAGGCGCTGGCCGAGCTGACGCCGGGTGACCACGCGAAGAAGTCGGTGCTGTTCAACTCGGGTGCGGAGGCCGTGGAGAACGCGGTGAAGATCGCGCGCGCCGCGACCGGGCGCCAGGCCGTGGTGGTGTTCGACCACGCCTACCACGGGCGGACGAACCTCACGATGGCGTTGACCGCGAAATCGGTGCCGTACAAGCACGGGTTCGGGCCGTTCGCGCCGGAGGTGTACCGCGTGCCGGGCTCGTACCCGTACCGCGACGGGCTTTCGGGTCCGGAGGCGGCGCGGATCGCGATCGACCGGATCGAGAAGCAGATCGGCGGCGACCAGGTGGCGGCCGTGGTGCTCGAGCCGATCCAGGGCGAAGGCGGCTTCATCGAGCCCGCGCCCGGTTTCCTGCCGGCGCTTTCGGCCTGGTGCTCGGCCAACGGTGTGGTGTTCGTGGCCGACGAGGTGCAGACCGGCTTCTGCCGCACGGGCGACTGGTTCGCGTCTTCGCGCGAAGGCGTGGTGCCGGACCTGATCGCGACGGCCAAGGGCATCGCGGCCGGCCTGCCGCTGTCGGCGGTGACCGGGCGCGCGGAGCTGCTCGACGCGGTCGGCGCCGGTGGCCTGGGCGGCACGTACGGCGGCAACCCGATCGCCTGCGCCGCGGCGCTGGGGTCGATCGAGACCCTGCGGTCGGGCGATCTGGCGGCTGCCGCTCGGCGAGTGGAAGAGCTGGTGCTGCCGCGGCTGCGGGCGCTGGCCGCGTCGACGGGCGTGATCGGTGACGTGCGCGGGCGCGGCGCCATGCTGGCGGCGGAGTTCGTGCGGCCGGGCACTTCGACGCCCGACCCGGATCTGACGCGGCGCGTCGCTGCTGCGTGCCACGCGCTCGGCGTGGTGGTGCTGACCTGCGGCACCTACGGCAACGTGATCCGGTTGCTGCCGCCGCTGTCCCTGTCCCCCGAGCTGCTCGACGAAGGCCTTTCGGTGCTCGAGCACGCCGTTCGCACGGAGGTGCGCAAGTGACTGTTCCGTTCTGGGTGGCCGGCAAGCCGGTGACCGGTGGTACTTCCGTCGAAGTCCGGCAGCCGTACGACGGCGCTTTGGCCGGCTCGCACTACGTTCCGACGGCTTCGGACGTCGAAACGGCGGTCGCGGCGGCGGCTTCGGTGGCCGACGAGTTCGCCGTGGTCCCCGCGCACGTGCGGGCGGGCGCGTTGGACCACGTGTCCCGGACGTTGGGCTCGCGGGCCGAGGAGATCGCCGCGCTGATCACGGCCGAGTCGGGCAAGCCGCTGAAGTGGTCGCGCGGCGAGGTGGGGCGTGCGGTATCGACGTTCCGCTGGGCGGCCGAGGAGGCCCGCCGCTTCTCCGGCGAGCTGCAGCGCCTCGACACGGACCCGGGCGGCACCGGTCGGATGGCGCTGGTGCGGCGGGTGCCGCGCGGGCCAGTGCTCGGCATCACGCCGTTCAACTTCCCGCTGAACCTGGTGGCGCACAAGGTCGCGCCGGCGATCGCCGTTGGCGCCCCGATCGTGCTCAAGCCGGCGCCCGCGACGCCACTCACGTCCTTGCTGCTCGGCGAGATCCTGGCCGAGACGGACCTGCCCGCCGGCAGCTGGTCGATCCTGCCGCTGGGCAACGAGGAAACCGCCACCCTCGTCCGCGACCCGCGGCTGCCGGTGGTGTCGTTCACCGGGTCGGTTCCGGTGGGCTGGTCCATTCGCGACAGTGTGCCGCGCAAGCACGTTTCGTTGGAGCTCGGCGGGAACGGCGCCGTGCTGGTCTGTCCGGATTGGACCGACCTCGACTTCGCGGCGCAGCGGATCGCGACGTTCTCGATGTACCAGGCCGGCCAGTCGTGCATCTCGGTGCAGCGGGTCTACGTGCACACCGATGTTTACGACGCACTGGAGTCCCGTGTGCTCGCCCAAGTCGCCGCTCTCCGCACTGGTGACCCGTCG
Organism: Amycolatopsis rhabdoformis; assembly: GCF_035918295.1. Classification (GTDB taxonomy): domain Bacteria; phylum Actinomycetota; class Actinomycetes; order Mycobacteriales; family Pseudonocardiaceae; genus Amycolatopsis; species Amycolatopsis rhabdoformis. The sequence goes on along the minus strand of NZ_CP142149.1, from coordinate 9,335,196 downwards.
GCCGACGGGGTGGACGTGGGTCCGCTGATCAACGAGGCCGCCGCCACGCGCGTCGCTTCGTGGGTGTCGGACGCCGTCTCCTCCGGCGCCCGCGTGCTCACCGGCGGCGGCCGCTCCGGCGCGACCGTGGAGCCGACCGTGCTGGCCGACGTGCCCGAGGACGCGGCGGTGATGGCGGAGGAGGTGTTCGGGCCCGTGGTTTCGCTGGTCCGGGTGTCCTCTGTGGACGAAGGCGTGGAGCGGATCAACGCTTCCCGCTTCGGCCTGCAGGCCGGCGTCTTCACGCGCGATCTGCCGACGGCGTTCGACGTCTCCGCCCGACTGAAGGTCGGCGGCGTCCTGATCGGCGACGTCCCCAGCTTCCGCGCCGACCAGATGCCCTACGGCGGCGTGAAGGACTCGGGCGTCGGCCGCGAAGGCCCGGCGGCCGCGATGGCGGACTTCACGGAGGAACGGGTGACGGTGTTGACGGGGTTGACGCTGTAGGGCGTTGATCCGGCCGCGACGCGTCCCGCCTCCTCGGGTACCAGGGGCGGCGCGCGCGGCGTCAGCGGGTGGCCGGCCGCACCCTGACCAGCTGCGCATGTACAGCCAGATGGTCAAGAACTCAAGTACTTACATTTCCCCTCCCCAGGTGGTCTGATCCACTCGATCATTGACCATGGAGGAGAAATGCCGCTTCCCTTCGTCCGAAGATCCGCAGCGTCGGTGGCTGCTGCTCTTGTTGCCACCTCGGCCTTTCCGCTGACGGCCCAAGCAACTACTCCGTTGGCACTCACGCAAGCCGCTTCGGGCGACCAGAGCGCTGCGCAGCCCACGCCGGTTGCCGTCACCTTGATCACCGGTGACAAGGTGACGGCGACTCGAGCACCGGACGGAACAGTGTCGGTGGACGACGTCACGCGCGCGCCGGGCGCCGCGGGTGCGGTACGAGTCGCCGTCGAGGGCGGTGACACCTTTGTCTACCCCGACAGTGCGATGCCCTACCTCGCCACCGGCCGGCTGGACAAGCAGCTTTTCGACATCACCCAGTTGATCGCGCAGGGTTACGACGACGCCCACACGAGCGCGCTTCCCTTGATCATCACGCACTCCCCGGACGTGTCGGCACCCGAGAGCGGCACGTCCGCCCGGAGAGCGCCGTCCGATGTCGTGCTACCTGGCGCGAAGACCACCCTGGAGCTTCCGTCCGTCCACGGTGAAGCCGTCGAAACCCCACGGTCCCAGGCCTCTGCCTTCTGGTCCGCCCTGACCGGCCCCGACGCCCGTGCTGCCGCGGGACCGACGGCACGGGCCGCCACAAGCCCGGACGAAGTGAGGGAACCGTCGCTCGCCGCCGGTGTCGACAAGGTGTGGCTCGACGGCCAGGCGAAGGCGGACCTGGCGGACACGACGGCGCAGATCGGCGCGCCCACGGCGTGGGAAGCCGGGGACACCGGCACCGGCGTCCGGGTCGCGGTCCTGGATTCCGGAGCGGACATCACTCACCCGGATCTGGCCGACCGCGTCGTGGCGTCGCGCAGTTTCGTTGCGGGCGAGGACATCACCGACCGCAACGGGCACGGAACGCACACGGCCTCCACCGTGGCCGGCACCGGAGCCGCCTCGAACGGGCAGGAACGGGGTGTCGCCCCCGGCGCGGACCTGCTGGTGGGCAAGGTCCTCGGCGACAACGGCTCCGGTCCGATCTCGGGGATCATCGCGGGGATGGAGTGGGCCGCGCAGACCGAGCACGCCAAGGTGATCAACATGAGCCTCGGCACCCCGGCGTGGCACACCCAGGACGACCCGCTGAGCCAAGCCGTCAACCAGCTGAGTTCGGAGACCGGCGCACTCTTCGTGATCGCCGCGGGCAACGCCGGCAACAGTCCGTACAGCGTCAGCTCACCGGGAACCGCGGACGCCGCCCTCACCGTCGGCGCGGTGGACACCTCCGACCACCTCGCGGACTTCTCCAGCGCCGGGCCGCGGATGATCGACGACGCCCTCAAGCCGGACCTGACCGCCCCCGGCGTGGACGTGCTGGCCGCGCGCTCGCAGCAGATGAGCTCGGGCGAGGGCTACTACCGCACGGACAGCGGCACTTCCATGGCGGCGCCGCACGTCGCCGGAGCGGCGGTGCTCCTGGCCCAGAAGCACCCGACGTGGACCGGCCGGCAGATCAAAGACGCTCTGATGAGCACCAGCGTCCTGACCCCCGCCTACAGCGCGTACCAGGCCGGTAGCGGCCGGGTGGACGTGAGCACCGCGTACGCGCAGGACCAGATCATCGCGAGCGGATCGGTCGACGCCGGACTCGTTCCCTGGTCGAGGAACCGGTCGCCGAAGCCGGTCGCGCGGCAGATCTCCTACACCAACACCACCGACGAGCCCATCACGTTGCGCCTCACGGCCGACCGCGGCGACTCGCCCGCGGGGGTGTTCAGCCTCGCCGCCGACCACGTGACGGTACCGGCACACGGAACCTCGAAGGTCGGGCTCCGGGCCACCCCGGCAGGCCTGGCGGCGGGCCAGTACTCCGCGCAGGTCACCGCCCGCTTCGCGGCCGGCGTCGTGCACACCGCAGTGGGCGTGTCGGTCGAGTCCGAGAAGTACAACCTGACGGTCCGCCTGAAGGACCGGGCGGGCAAGCCCGTGAGCGGTGAGGTCGAGATCACCGGAGCCGACGGGAAGACCACCGTCATGTGGGTCCCGGACGGCACCCTCACCAGCCGCTGGGCGCCCGGCTCCTACACCCTCGTGTCCACAATGGACGTGGTTGGCCGCACCGGCCCGCACTCCGTGGGCTTCGCGGTGCTCACCGCCCCCGAGCTCAACCTGACCTCCGACAAGAGCGTCGACCTGGACGCTTCCCGCCTGCACCAGATCAAGGTGGCGACACCCCAGCCCACATCGGTTGCCACCAGCAGGATCGACCTGTTCCGCTCCTTCACCTCGAGCCGGCCCACGCCCAGCGACACGCAGGCGCTGCACGAAATCCTCATGCCCGACACCAGCTACGACAGTCTCTGGGCCCTGCCGACCAAGAACAAGGTGACCAAGGGCAGCTTCGTCTTCGCCACCCGGATCCGCGCGGTGCAGACCCCGCTGAAGATCAGCTACCAGGGGCACGACCTCGACGACACGCTGCTGGTGCAGCCCGGCTCTGCCCCGTTCCCGAGCGGCGGCACCCACCTCGACGCGGTCTACGGCGGTGACGGCGCACCGGCCGACTACACCGGCCTGTCCGCCCGGGGCAAGGCCGTGATCGTCCGCAGCGACTCCACCGTGTCCCCGACCGACCAGGTGGCCGCGGCGCGCGCCGCGGCGGCGTCGATGCTCCTGGTGGTCAACGACGGCGATGGCCGCAAGAGCGACTGGTACGGCGGCCCGGACGGGACCACGGCGGGGCTCATCCCGGTCGCCTCGGTCACCCAGGACGACGGCGAGCAACTGATCAGAACCGTGACCACCGCGGGAAAGAAGCCGACCAAGCTGGCGGTGGAAGCCCATCCCACGCCGGAGTACCTGTACGACCTGGCCGATTACCACCAGGGCAGCGTGCCCGACGATCCTTCCGCCGCAACGGATCCCGGCAGCCTCGCACGCATCGACAACACCTTCGCCCCGCCCGCCGGCAAACAGATCACCGAAAGCCGCGAGGACAGTCCGTCGTACGAGTACTTCCCGGCCGGCTTCCCCTATGCCGTGTATGGCAGCTTGCGGGTTCCCCCGTTCCCGAGAGAGCCCGTCGCCGCCGGTCACCGCACTGACTGGGTCTCCGCCGGGAACGGTGTCAAGTGGCAGCAGTACGCGGGCATCGACGGTTGGCAGACCTTCACCGACATCGCGAGTTACCAGCCGCGCAGTGTGCAGAGCGAACACTGGTTCGGCCCGATCACGCGACCGCGGATGCTCAGTTTCGAGGTCCCGCACCGGGTCGGCAACGCCATGGGAGGAACACTCGCGGGGTTCGGTGACGGAGGTTCGGCGCACAGCGGTGACACCGGCCTGATGTCCCGGAGCTTCGCGCTCTACCAGGGCGACAAGCTGCTCGTGCAGAACGGCCCTCGCCCCGACTTCGGCGTGGGTGACCTGGCCCCGCAGAAACTCCCGTACCGGCTCGTCGCCGACACGGTGGGGAACGCCCAGCTCACCCCGTACTCCTCCACCACGCACACCGAGTGGAACTTCCTCTCCGGCACCGCCGACAACCAGGCCATCCCGTTGGTCCAACTCGACTACGGGACAGACCTGGACCTCGCCGGGCGAGCAACCCGCACGTCCGCCTTCTCGGTCAAGCCGGTCGTCAGCAGTGCTGCCGCCGAGGACGGTGTCGCCTCGGTCAAGCTGGAGGTCTCCTACGACGACGGCGCGTCCTGGCACCCGGAGGCCGTGAAGGAGAACAGGGGCACCTGGCAGGCGCAGCTCCACGCGCCCGCCCGGGCCGGTTACGTGTCCATCCGTGTGACTGCCAAGCAGCGCAATGGTGGCGGTATCAGCCAGACCGTCACTCGGGCGTTCGGCCTGAAGTAGGTCTCGTGAGCGGCCGGTGTCCCTGCCTTCGATGGCGGGGCACCGGCCACTCCGCTCCAGACCACGAGCCCCGATCTCCGGCACGAACAAGTCCGAGTGAGCTTGCCGAGCTGCCACCTGACTCGGAGCCGCCGCGGCGGGCACCGCCCCGAAGTCATGGGTTCGGCGAACTCTCGGACGATCTGGTTCAGCAGATCGCTGCCGTAGCCAATGATGTCGAACCCCCGCGGGGAAAAGACCGGGTGGCCGGAGGTGCCAGGCCCGGTTCGATGCGGCAGCACTCCAGCGCCGCGAGCAGACGCGCGGCACGGACGCCGACGGACGTCACAGGTCCGCCAACGCGCGGGTCAGCGCGCCGTGGGCTTCGACGAGGGACGGGCCGTACCAGGTCAGGTAGCGGCCCGAGACCAGCAGTGGCCTGAGATTCGGGAAGAAACCCGGGCCGTCGTCCGCGGTGAATTCGTACGGTTCGTCCGGCAGCACCACGATGTCGGCGCGGGCGGCTTGCAGTTCGGCCAGCGGCGGGCGCGGGTAGCGGTCCTCGGCGTTGGCGTACGCGTTGGCCACGCCGACGCGGCGGAGGACGTCGCCGGCGAAGGTGTCGTGGCCGAGGACGATCCAGGGTTTGCGCCAGACCGGGATGACGGCGTGGTGACGAACGGGGGCGGTGGTGCGCCAGAGTTCTTCGGCCTCGACGAGCCAGGCCGGTTGGTCGAGCTCGTAGACCTGGGTGAGGAGACGGCGCAACGAGCCGAGGGCGGCGGGCACCGAAGCGGCGGCTTCCATGACGAACACCGGAATCCCGTTGGCGCGCAACCGTTCGACGTCTTCGGGGCGGTTCTCCTCCGAGTTGGCCAGGACCAGATCCGGCCGCAAAGCCAGGACATCGTCGACCTTCGGGTACTTCGAGCCGCCGACGCGCGGGACGTCCAAAGTGGACGGGTGCGTGCAGTAGTCCGTGGCGCCGACCAGGTGTCCGGGCGCGCTGACCTCCACCGCCTCCGTGAGCGAAGGCACCAGCGACACGACCCTGGACGGCGGACCGTCGAGCGGGACAGGCTCACCGAGGTCGTCGAAGAGATCCTTCATACGCGTTCGAACGACACCTTCCGCTTGTCGACGTCCACGGCGGTCAGCCGGACGCCGATGCGTTCACCTTCGGGAAATTTCTCGCCGGTGCACTTGGCCATCACGGGCGGGTCCTCCACGAGGATCTCTGCGCGCGTCTCCTCCGCGCGCAGCACCACGGCCGTGAACTCGCGCCCGACGCGTTCGGCCAACACCCACGCCTCGACCTGGTCGATGCAGGCGCGCTCGACGCGGGCGGCGAGACCGTCCGAAGCGGACATCTGCACCGGCACCTCGGCGAGCGCCTCGCGCACCCACGCGGGAACCTCCTGCCCGGCCGTGACGGCGAGGCAGACTTCCGTGCCGAAGCGGTCGACCAGGCGGCGGATCGGCGCGGTGACGTGGGCGTACGCGCCGCCGATGCCGGCGTGGGTGGTGAGGGCGGGCAGGGAACCGTCGAAGGACGTGTAGCCCGCGCCGCGCAGAAGCCGCGTGGTGTCGGCGAAAATGGCCATCGACGACGGTTGTCCGGGGTCCAAAGAGGACAGGAACTCCGAGACCCCCAGCCCGGCCGGCCACGCCACGCCCACCACCGACGCCGAGCGGCGCAACCACTCGACGGCGTCGGGCTCGGGAGGCGGCAGCGTCCGCAGCACGCCGACGCGGGCCTCGATCATGATCTGCGCCGCGGCCATGCCGGTGAGCAGGGAGATCTCGGCGTTCCACGCGTCGACGGACGTGCGCGGGCGGCGGGCCAGCGCCCAGCCGCCGTCGGGGTCGCCGCTGATCTCCTGCTCCGGCAGCTGTAGCTCCACGGCCCCGCGCCGCACGGCCAGCTCGCGCCGCAGCCGGCCCAGCTCCGGCAGCGCCTCGACGGACGGGTGCGGCCGGCCGGCGTCGAGGGAGGCTTGCACGCTCTCGTAGTCGAGCTGCTCGGTGGAGCGCACCAGCGCGCGGCGCACGCGCGTGGCCACGGGTTCGCCGGCGGCGTCGACGTCGATGGTCCAGAGCACGGCCGCGCGGATCTCGCCGGGCAGCAGGCTCGCGGCGCCTTCGGAGAGGACGGTGGGGTGGAGCGGGACGTTGCCGTCGGGTAAGTACAGCGTTTGACCGCGGCGGCGGGCTTCGTGGTCGAGCGCGCCGCCGGGCGGGACGAACGCGGCGAGGTCGGCGATGGCGTAGTGCACGCGGAAGCCGCTCGGCGTGCGTTCGACGACCATGGCCTGGTCGAGGTCCTTGGCGCCCGGCGGGTCGATGGTCACGAACGGCAGGTCCGTGGCGTCCTCGCGGCCCTCGGGGCGGGCGGAGAGCACCGCGGCTTCCGCTTCGGCGAGCACCTCGGGGCCGAACGATTCCGGCAACGAGAACTCCGTCCGGAGCCGACCGAAGTCCCCTCCCGACGCGGGTGTCCTGATCACGAGTGGCACCACACAACAGTATCCCGCGAACCGGCCCCCGATCGCCCGTTCGGGCGCGAGCCGCGCGGGTGTACGTTGAGCTCTGCGTGTAATGAAAACCATCTTCATTTTGTGAAAGGGTTTCGCCGTGAAGATCGCGTTCGTCGGCAAGGGCGGCAGCGGGAAGACCACGCTCTCGTCGCTGTTCGTCTCCTACCTGGCCGACGCCGGCAAACCGGTGCTGGCCATCGACGCCGACATCAACCAGCACCTCGCCGTGGCCCTCGGCGCGACCGAGGAGCAGGCCCTGGCGTGGCCCACCCTGGGTGACAACATGGCGCTGATCAAGGACTACCTGCGCGGCTCCAACCCGCGCATCCCGTCGGCGTCCTCGATGATCAAGACCACCCCGCCCGGCCGCGGCTCCCGCCTGGTCAGGCCCTTCGAGGACAACCCCGTCTTCTCGACGTGCTTCCGCTCCCTGGGCGGCGTCCGGCTCGGCGTGACCGGCCAGTTCGACGAGGACGACCTCGGCGTCGCCTGCTACCACTCGAAGGTCGGCGCCGCCGAGCTCCTGCTCAACCACCTCGTCGACGGCCCCGGCGAATACGTGGTCATGGACATGACCGCCGGCGCCGACGCCTTCGCCTCGGGCCTGTTCACCCGCTTCGACGTGACCTTCCTGGTCTGCGAACCGACGCTCCGCAGCGTCGGCGTCTATCGGCAGTACGCCGACCACGCCCGCGACTTCGGCGTGCGTCTGGTGGCGGTGGGGAACAAGGTGACGGATGCGGAGGATGTGGCCTTCCTGCAGTCGTCTTTGGGCCCGGCGCTGCTGGGATGGCTGGAGTCGTCGGGCCACGTGCGCTCCGCCGAGCGCGGCACGGCTCGGCCGATCTCGGAGCTGGAGCCGCACAACCTCGGGACGCTGGGCTCGATGCTGTCGACGGTGGACGGCGTGACGCGGGACTGGGCGCGCTACCAGCGGCAGGCGGTGGAGTTCCACCTGCGCAATGCGCGGGCCTGGGGGAACGGCCGGACTGGTGGGGATCTTGAGGAGCAGGTGGATCCGGAGTTCGTGTTGGGGCCGGAGGTTTCGACGGTTTTGTGAGGCTTTTAGTGGGCGGGGCTTCGTCATGCGTCACTGAGCAGGCCGAGCCTGGGGTGGCTGAGCATCAGGTCGGCTGGGCTCGGTTAGGCGACTGCGACGCGGCAATGTGGCAGCTTCGCCTGGCCGTTCCGAAGGATGCAAGCGACGGACCCGTCTGGCTTGAGGCGCATATCCGCACGGCCGACAGCCAAAGACCTACCTGGCTCGGCGACTGAGCGGAGCACGCCTGCCCGGTTGGTGCCGCACGGTCCGGGCGCCGATGGCGCAAAACAGATCACGAGCCCACCTGTTCACAGGTGGCGCCGAGGGCTGGGCCGAGTCGACAGAGACATCCGACTAGCCCGGCCGAGACAGCGGTTACGGCGTCCCGTTGTTCGGCCAGGGCCGGGCGCGTCGGCGGGCTGGGTCAGCCGCCTTCCCATTTGCGGTCGGCGGCGTCGGCCTGCTTGTTGCGCTCGCGGACGATGTCGAGGGCGCGGCGGGCGGTGGCCTCGTCGGGGTAGGGGCCGAGGAGGTCGATGCTCCGGCTGCGTTCCAGGTGTTCCACCTCGTGGGTGCGGGTGTTGTAGTACCAGCCGGGGTCGGGGTTGGGGTCGTCAGCCATGCGTCCAGCCTGACATCCGGCGGGTCACTTGCGCCAGCGGAACGGGATCTCGGTCGGGTCGCCGGTGGGGCCGAATTCGCCGTCGTCCGGGGTGTCGGTGGTGGCGGGTGGGGTGGTGGGGTTGTCGGGATGCTGGTCGAACCAGCCCCGCACGCGGGGGATGCCGCGGGGCGGGGTGGGGGTGTCGTCGGCGGGCTGGGCCGGAGGCTGCCCTTGGTTCGGCTGGGACAGCCCCAACGGCACCTCCCTCACCTGCGCACCCTCAGCCTGCCCCCGCTGCCCCGCCAACTTCCGCTCCATCGACGACGGCTGCGGCAACCCGGGCTTCTCCGCCGCTCCCCCAGTCTCGGGCACAACCGGGACCACCGGTTCCCTGCCGGGAAACACGGGCGGCGCGGCGCGGTAGACCCGCGCTGCGGGCGGCGGAGGCGTCGCGGGACCGGTTTCCTGACCGGGGAAGACCGGCAGGGGGCGACCGTCGGGGCCCAGGGCGGGTCGGGTTTGGGGTTGGGGGAGGTCGGGCCAGGAGGCTCGCACTTCCTGGTCCCAGGTCGGTTGTTGTGCTCCGCTCGGTTGGGGTAGGGCGGGCTGCTGCGGCAGTTGTCCGGCTGGGCTTTGCGGCCCGGGTGGCTGGAGTGGCGCCGGCTGTGGTGAGTGGCCAGTCGGGCTCTGCGGCACGATCGGCTGGGGCGGTTGTCCAGCCTGGTTCTGTGGCCCAGCTAGTTGGGGCAGCGCGTTCGACTGTGGTGATTGCCCAGCTGGGCCCGGCGACCCGGCCGGGTGGGGCGGCGTATTCGGCTGCGGTGGCTGTCCAGCCAGGCTCTGCGACCCGGCGGACTGAGGCAGCACCGGCTGTCCAGCCGGGCCCTGCGACCCGGTGGACTGAGGCAGCACCGGCTGTCCAGCCGGGCCCTGCGACCCGGCGGACTGAGGCAGCACCGGCTGTCCAGCCAGGCTCTGCGACCCGGCGGACTGAGGCAGCACCGGCTGTCCAGCCAGGCTCTGCGACCCGGCGGACTGAGGCAGCACCGGCTGTCCGGCCGGGCCCTGCGGACCGGTCGGTTGGGTCAACCCGCTCGTCGACGCGTCTGGCTGCGATGGCTGGGCACCAGGCATCGGCACACCGCTCGGGTGGGGCATTCCATTCGTTGCTTGAACTTGCGGTTGCTGCGCATCCGCTGGCCCAGGTTGCTGATTGCCTGGCTGCTCGACTGCCGCCGGAGGCTGTGCCCAACCGGCCGGCGGTTGGGGTTCGCCCGGCTGCACCGGCGCCGGTGGTGCTTCGGCGATCGGCTGAGTCGAGGCTTGCAGCTCTTGGTTCGGCTCAGGGATGTCGGGCCGTTCGGCTGCAGCCGACCGGTGATCTTCTGGAGCCTGATCCTCCCGCTCGGGAACCTGCTGCGGATGCTCGACCTGCGCCTGATCCGACACCGCGCTTTCGCGCATCGGCAGCGCCAACCCAACAGACTGTGCGGAGTCATCGGGCTGCGGTGTCGAGGGGAGTTCAGAGGTCGCTGCCGCAGCTTCGGGCGCCACGTCGCTCGCCTGTGGCTCAGGTGGGTGCTCCGCGTTCGCAGCTGGCAGCGCAACGACCTCGGTCGCAGGCGGCTGCTCGGCCGCGGCTGGCGAGGTGAGTTCAGCCGGCGGCTCGTCGACAGAAGCTTGCTGTTGCGGTACCGCGGACTCCCCCGGCGAGTCAGCCGCGGCAGCCGCGGGCTTGTCGAGGTCAGGGGCAGGCTCGTGCAGTTCGGCAGTGGCCCGCTCATCGAGTGCGGCCCCGCTCCCCTCGTCCTGTCCTGGCGCGATCGGCTCGGCCGCCGTTTGGTCGCTCAGAACGGTGGCGGTACCGGGGAGATCATCCGGAATCGGCGACGTAGTCTCGGGAGCCGGTTCGCCGGACTGGTCAGGCGATGGCTGAGCCGAGGCAACGGCTTCGGTCGGCGAAGCGACCGGTTCCGCGTCAGGAACCTGCGCCGATTCGGCCGGCGACTGGGCTTCACCGGATTCGCGAAGCTCCAGAGGTTCGCCAGCCTCAGGCTGGACGATCGGCTCCGCAGCACGCGAACCCTCCGGCTCGGCCAAACCAGGCTCAGGTGTCTCGGCGACCGGCGGAGCCGCCGGAGGCTGGACGGGCTCGGGTTGGGTGACCAGTTCCGCAACGTGCGAAGCCTCAGGCGCAAACACTCCCGGCTCAGGCAGTTGCGCGATCGGCGCTGCTGGTTGCGGAGCAGCAGGCTGGGCCACGCTGGATTCTGGCTGCGCAGCAGGCTGATCAGAATCCGGTCGGCGGAGCGATTCCGTGACGTGCGATGACGCCGAAACCCCGCCAAGGCCAGCAACGCGCGAACTCTCCGACGCAGTCAAACCAGGTTCGGTCTCCTGGGCGACCGGCGGCGGCTGCGGAGCCGAAGGCGGCAGACCACCGGATTCCGGCTGTGCAGAAGGCTGACCAGAGTCCGGTCGCTTGGCCGATTCCGGGACGGGCGACGTCGACGAAACCGCACCAGACTCTCGCTCCGTGGCGCGCGAAGGGTCCGGTGTGAGCACACCAGGCTCGGGCATCTGGGCAATGGGCGGCGGCTGCGCAGCCGCAGGTTCGGGCTGCGCCGGAGGCTGAGCAGGCTCGGGTCGCGTGGCCGGCGCCACAACCTGCGACACCGGCACGCCGGGCTCAGGTGTCTGGGCGATTGGCGGAGCGGATGGCGGCGCAGGAGCCGAGGTCCACTGGGGTTGCGATGAAACCGGGATCTGGGCGGGCACAGAGGGCACCGGCATCGAGGTGGTCGGAGCGCTCTCCGGCGGCGCTCCCGCGTTCGTGACAAAGCCCGGACCGCTGGGTCCTGGCCCTCCGAAACCCGGGTTCTGAGGTCCTGTCGCGTAGTTGCCCGAGTTGGGGTCCGCGGCGCCGGTGGCGTAGTTCGAGTCGGGGTTGCCGGGGCCGGGCTGCCAGGCGGCGGCCTCGGGCGAAGGCGAGGTGCTCGGCGAAGCAGCCGAAGCTGAGTCGAAGCCGATGTGTGGCGGTGGCGCCGCGGGCGGCTGGTAGGCCGCCGTGTTCGGTGCGGCGGTAGGACCGGTCGGGTCTGCGGTCCAGGTTCCGTGGCCGGAGGTGGCCTGGCCAGAGCCCGAGTCGGCCGGGCCGGAGAAGGCCTGGCCGGTGCTGGGACTGCCCGGAACGCGAGCACCGGGGCCGGTGGTTGAGGAATTCGAGCCGGAAGGCTCCTGGGCGCTGGGAGTGGTCGCGTCCGGCGCAGCGGGAAGGCCGAATCCGGGTCCTGAGTTCATCGGCTCCGAAGGGCTTGGACCGGACGGGCCCGCAGCACCGGGGACCGCCGGTCCCGAAGGACCGGACGCCGAAGGTTCTGGCGCGCGTGGCGCAGAAGCCGCGGAACCGGCAGAGCCGGGAGCCGTCGGGTCCGGCATCGAAGCAACGCCGTACGTGGGGCTTGATGCCGAAGGGCCGAGGGCAGGAGTCGCGGCACTGCCAGTACCAGGAGCCGTTGGGTCTGGCATCGCTGGAACGCCGTAGGCGGGACCGGAGGCCGACTGACCCGGGGCAGAAGCCGCCGCGTTAGCAGGCCCGGAAGCCGACGGGCCCGGTGCAGAATTCGCCGCGCTTGCAGGCCCGGCAGCCGATGGACCCGGCATCGAAGGAGCGCCGTAGGCAGGACCTGAAGCCGACTGACCGGCAGCATCCGGAACCGACGAGTCCGGCATCGGAGGACCACCATAGGCAGGGCCCGCTGCGTCAGGAGCACCGAAGGCAGGGCTCGCGCCGCCAGTAGCACCAGGCCCAGAAGCGCCATACGCAGCACCAGGGACCGAACCTCCAGGACCACCAGGACCCACCCCACCAGATCCAGGAACCTCGCCCTCCCCCGCATGCCCCACCGTCCGCCACACCGGCGCCGGCCCGATGTTCATCGGGGCGGGCGCCTGCAAGGGGCGCGAAGGGGCCGGCGCGGCGGGCCGGGGCTTCGGCTTCGGGATCGGGTCCAGGCAGGACACCAGGACCGTCGTGTTGAGGGGGTCGTCGACCTTGCGACCGCTGCGTTCGCGGTAGATCATCTCGCCCTCGGTGTCGATTTCGACGAGGTAGCCGGCCTCGGCCAACTGTTCTTCGTCGAGGTCGACGAGTTTTTCGTAGCGGGACGGGACGACGCGGTAAATCGGCCAGGCCAGGGCGGCGTGTTCGGCGTGGAACTGGGCGAGCAGGGCCGCCATCTGTTGTTGCCAGGGCAGGGACATGCCTTCGGCCAGGGAGCGGGGCAGGACGACGTACCCGGGGTCGACGCCGGGCCAGCCGTGGGCCAGGTGGTCGGCCAAGGGGGTGCTCGACGCGGGGTGCGCGGCCTGCCGAGGGGGCTGGGGCGCACCGAACAACGTCGCCGGGTCCTGGGGCTCGCCCTGGCCGGGCTTGCCTCGTTTGCCGAATTTCCGTGCCACGTGTGTCATCCTCTGCCAGCGCGCGGCCGCGTGCTCGTGGACGAGGCCGCGACTTCGGGTGAATCCGCCGCGCCGGTCGAGCGCGCCATAGCGGTCACCCCGGTCCGTGTCAAGAGCCGGTGACTCCCGAACTCCATGCTAGACGCCGGGGCGCACCGCCTGCGGTACCACTTCAGCCTCGTCGAAGGAGAAGGGGCGCACGTGCACGGGGACGCCCGTCTGCTGGGCCTCGACGATCTTGCCGTCGCCCAGGTACATGGCCACGTGGTGGATGGTCGACGGGTCGGCGGGGTCCGTCGCGAGGAAGATCAGGTCGCCGGGCTGCGCCTCGCGCACGGGCAGCATCGCGCCGGCCTTGTACTGGTCCTGGGAAACGCGCGGCAGGATCACGCCGGCCGACTCGTAGGCGCGCAGCATGAGGCCGGAGCAGTCGTACGAGTCGGGGCCGGTCGCGCCCCACACATAGGGCTTGCCCTGCTCCCCCAGCGCGAACTTGATGGCCTGCGCGGCCGCCTGGCTGGGCGGCAGCGCGGCGCCGAGGCCCTGGCCGCAACCGGACGCGTCGACGACCTGGCCCAGGTTCTCGATCAGCACCGACGCCATGGCTTCCCACGCGTGGTACCGGTCGGGAAAACCACTGCGCTCCACGGCCTGCGCGGCGTCGCCGGGGCGTTTGTTCTGCCAGTCGGGCACGGCGAGCAGCACGTCGTAGAACTTGTTGATCGCGTAGTTCGGGTCGGTGACCTGCGCGGCGGTGCCCCAGTTCATCGACGGGCGCATCTGGAAGATGCCGAGCGAGTCGCGGTCGCCGAAGTTCAGGTTGTGCAGGTGCGATTCGGTCATGCCGGCCTGGATCGCCACCTGCCACGCGCGCGGGGCGAGGCTGCGCTGCTTGCCGATGGAGATGATGAGCGACACGATGCCGCGCTGCTCGTCGTCGAGGTCCTGCGCCTGGGCCGCGCCGGTTTCGGGCTGGCCGGGCTGGGTGGGGCCGATCGCGGCGTCACACGAGGTGTTGACGATGCCGCCCGCGGCGGCTTCCTGCTGGTCCACCACCACTTTCGTCACGGTGCTGACGGTGAGCACCGTCGCGAAAACGGCGGCGACCAGCACGGCGACGAGGATCGCGATCTTCACCGGGTCAGCTCGCCTGGTCGTAGTCCGAAACCCGCCAGCCCGCGCCGGTGTCGACCACGGTGATGGACAGCTTCGGACCGTCAGTGGGGACGAGGACTTCGACGGAGCTGGAGAAGGACGTCTTGACCGTGGGATCGCCGGTGACGCGCGTGGCCGGGATGTTCGCCGGGTCCACAGTGGTCATCTGCGGCAGGAACTCGTCGGTGGTCAGGGTGCGCATGCCGTTGAGCCAGTCAGCGTTGGTGATGCCCGCCGGGTGGTTGACCCACGCCGTGGCCCACTGCTTGGCGACGTTGATCGCCTCGGGGTTCGGCGGCGCCGACGTGGGTGTGAGCAGCGGGCTCGACAGGCGCGTCGGCAGGGTCGCGGTGGTCGGCACCGGCGCGGCGAGGCCCGGCGGTGGCGAAGTGGTCGTGACCGCCGAGGTGCTGCCGGGCGCGCTCGGCGTGGCCGTGGCCTGCTTGCCCATCACCTTCGGCAGCGCGATGCCGAGCGCGGTGATCACGATCGCCAGGAACACGAGCGTGCCCACGAGGTGGCGCGGCGAGCGCAGCGGGTAGCCCCACAGGCGGCGGTAGACCGCGGCCCGGCCGCGGTTGGTGCGGATCGGCACGGCTTACCGCCCCATGACCTGGTCGGTGTCGCGAACCTCGATACCGCGCGAAGGCCGGTACAGCACGAAAACCGGCTTGCCCGCGACCACTTCCGGGTCGACGCGGCGCGGCTGCGCGCGGATGCCCGGCGGCGTGTACACCCCTGCCTGCTCGGGGATCGAGTCCGCCGGCGCGGCGTACCCGCGGTCCGACTGGCTCATCCGCGACGGCACCACCACCGGCTCCGGCTCGTCGCTCCAGCGCCGATCCGCCACCGGCGACGTGTCCACGCGCCGGCTCTCCCGCGTCGGCACGCGCGCCGCGCCGATCACGTAGTCGCCGGGTTCGTTGCCTCCCGGGCTGTACTGGGAAAACACCGGCGCTCCGGGCCGGCCCGACGGCAACGCGGCGCGCTCGCCACCCGACCCGACGGCGCCGGGCCACGGCGCGCCGGACCACGCGGCGGCCGGCCGGGCCGAGCGCGAACCGTTGTCGAGCCGCTGCGCGCTGGCGAACACCGCGGCCTCGGGCCGGTAACGCCCGCCACCCACGGTGGCGCCCATCGGGCCACGCGCTTCGCCGTCGACCACGTCGTCGGTCTCGCGCACGTTCTGCCAGAACTCGTCCTGCGGCGACGGCCCGCTGTTCTTGCGGAAGCGCGAGAAAATGCCCCCGCTCGGCGACGGCACCGCGGCGCCGACCACGTTCACGGACATCTCGACCATCTGCCACAACCGCCGCACGGGCCGGCCCACCAGGAACAGCAGCACCGTGATCAGCCCGGCCAGCACCATCTGCGTGAGCAGGTTGAGCGAGTTGCCGGCGTCGAAGATCGCCTGCAGCAGCAACGCGTGCACACCCGCGAGCACCGAAAGCACGACCAGGTTGAACGCGATCCCACCGGCCACCTTCAGCACGCGACGCAGGATGTCCGGGTGCAACAACGCGACCAGGCCGATGAGCGGCGCGGTGAGCGTGAACAGGCGGATCAGCACCTGCGCGAGCAGCACGGAAGCCTTGGCCAGCAACTGGAAGAGCGAGTAGACGATGCTCTGGCCCAGCGCCAGGAAACCGGCGCCGGTGCGGCCGCCGGATTCGCCGGTGAAGTAGCCGGTGGCGGGGCCGAGCTTGCCGGAGATGTCTTTGAAGGCGGCCTTTTTGCCGTCGACGACGTTTTGTTTGCCGTCGTCGCCGTTCACCAGCTGGTCGCGGGTGAAGGCCTGCGCGTCGAGCAGTGGTTTGCCGAACTGCTCGGCCTGCGGCGCGGTCGGCGAACCGAACTCCCCGCGCAGCCAGTTGTCGTACACGATCTGCGTGTGGAGGTTCGTCGGCAGGATGTCGCGCACGATCCGGTCGGAGCTCTCGTCGACGAAGCCCGCCTGGATGTTGGTGGTGGTCTGCACGATCGCTTTGTCGATCGGGTCGAAGTACCGCAGCATCGCCAGCGACGACGCCGCGAGCCACACCCCGGCCAGCGCGTACAACGCGCGCTTGCTCACCGCCGCGAGGTCACCGCGCCAGATCTGGCGGAACAGCAGGATCGACAGGATCAGCGCGACGAGCCCGAACAGCTGCGCGTAGATGTTGTTGTAGACCTTCTCCGCGCCCGATTTCACCGCGTTGTAGATCGGGTTCAGCAGCCCGCCCTCGAGCACCGTGTAGTGCAGCGAGTTGGTGGCGCCGACGATGTTCTTGCCGACGTTGAACAGCTGGTTGCCCGCCCACGTGTCGATGGTCGAGCTCGGCGACGCGATGGCGGACAGGGCCGTGCAGTTGGTCTGGTAGGTGTTCCAGACCATGCCCGCGTAGCTGTAGTCGATGTACGCGCTGTCGGGCTCGCCGTGGCCCTCCGGCGGGTCGATCGCGCCGACCATGCCGGAGCCGGGACGCTCGGGGTTCGGCGACTCACCGCAGGCCGCGGCGTTGGCCGAGGGCGCCATGAGCACGGTCTGCAGGCCGAGGATCGCGATCACGGCGAGCATCGCGGCCCGCCGGCTCGGCTGCCGCCGGCCGGGTTTCGGGCCTTCCTTGATGCGCCGCTTCAGCGCGTGCCAGCCAGCGGCGAACGAGAGGACGAACGCCAGCGTCCAGACTGTGTTCACGCGGCATCCCTGCCGGTACCACCCTTGCCGCCGGCCCGGGCGTGCCGGTCCGGGGAGTGTCCGTTGGCAGGTTGTCCGTTTCCGTTGTGCACCGCACCCTCCACCTCGCCGGTTTCGGACGCGAGCGGGTCCGGCGAGCCGAGGAGCTGCTCGTCGGTGAGGCCGACCTCGAGTTCCGCCTGGAGTTCGAAGTCCTGTTCCAGCTCGTCGTCCTCCGGTGGGGTGGGGACGTACGGGGCGGGCGCTTCCTCGTGGGGTCGCACGAGGTCCTTGCCCGGCTTGGTGCGCGCGTCGGGGGAACCCGGGGTGGTGTCCATGACCGAGCGCAGCTGATCGAGGTGGGGGCCGGAGAAGTCGACGCGGATGCGTTCCACGCCGCCGGCGCCGTCGCCGAAGATGAACTGGCGGGGTTCCACGTCGCGTTCCGTGCCGCGTTGGGAGCCGGGGCGGCGGCCGAGGGCGGCGACGACCTGTTCGTAGCCCACGCCGACGGGCACCTTGAGCAGGCGCAGGGCATCGGCTTGGGCGTCGTCGTCGTCGAGGCGGCCGACGAAGACCGAGTCGAGCAACGCCACGAAGCCCTGGATCTTCAGGAAGTCGGCCGGGATCTGCGAGGACAGCAGCACGCGGACGTTCCACTTGCGCGAGTCACGCGCGAAGCGGTTCATCAGCACGCGCCCGGTCGGCACCTCGGACAGGAAGAACGCCTCGTCGATCCAGACGCCCTTGCGCTGTTCCTTCGGCTTCTCGTACACCGACCGCTGCGTGAGCCACGCCGCGAGGTTCAGCATCTCGACGCCGAGCGACTCCGCGTCGGTCCAGTACTCGCGCGGCACGCCGTCCTTGGGCAGGGTGAGGCCCGCCATGGTCAGCACGGTCATGCGGTCGTCGCGGGTCTCGGAGTACGGGTCGGCGTCGCGTTCCGGGATGAGCAGCGCCATGCGTTCGCGCATCTCGTCGAGGAAGTCGGCGACCACGACCGCGTGCTCGTGGTGCTCGCTCGAGTCGCGGCGCAGCGCGTCGATGACCTGGCCCGGGTCGGCGTCGAAGCGACCGCCGACGGCGCGGACGGCACGCAGCAGCACGATCCGCGTCTGCGCCATGCGCGACACCTCGTACGGCAGCACGCCCGAGAGCACGTCGAGCACCAGCCGCCGCCGGGTGGCGCCGGCCAGCGCCTTTTCGCGCCGCCACGAGCGTTCGGGGTCGTCCTCGTCCATGAAGTGCTCGATCAGGGGATCGGCCACCACGCGGTACGGGTTGAGGATGCCGGGCTGCGCGTTGAGCAGGTTGATCGGCCGCGCGTACGGCCGCAGCTCCGGCAGGTCGCACAGCCGCGCCAGCGGGCCCGACGGGTCGAGGATCGTCCAGTGCGCCCCGGCGCGCAGCGTCTTGTAGACGATGCCGCCGCCGAGGAACGACTTGCCGCCACCCAGGCCGGCGACCATCGCGGTGAGGCCCGAGCCGTCGCGGATCTCCTGCGCCATCCACGGGTCCCACGCCACCGGGCGCCGGGTCGCGGTCACGGTCTCGCCGAGCAGGATGCCGCGCCGGTCACCGACCTCCGCGGTGGCCGTGGGCACGGCCGACGCCGTCCACACCACCGAACCGCGGCGCATGTAGGCGGCCGAAGCCAGCGGCTCGCCCGGGATGAACTCGCGCGCCATCGCGTACTGGGCCTCGGGGTGCTCGATGGCGACCTTCGGCTTGTACAGGTCGAGCAGCTGCTGGGCCAGGCGCAGCGCGTCGCGCTCGGTCGGGCCCGACACGGCCAGGCGCCACCACGAGCGCACGCGCGTGGCCAGTGCCGTGAAGCCCGACGTCATCTCGTCGTCGATCTCCAGCACGCGCCCGGCCTGGCGCGCAAGCGATTGCGGCGGCTCCAGCTCGTGCTCGTCGGTGTAGTGCTTGACCTGCGAACGCACCTTGTTCATCTGGCGCTGCAGCTCGCCGGCGACCTCTTCGGGCCGGCGCACGTAGATGCGCGCGGACACCTCGACGGCGGCCGGCAGGCGGTCGGCGTGCTGCACCCACGGGTCGTCGACCTCGGGGATCTGCAGGCCGTGCATCTGGCCGACGGTGAGCACCGCGAGGTGGCGCGACACGCCCGCGTTGGACCCGGTGCGCCCGCGCACGGTGACCGTGGGCGCGTACGGGTCGGCGTGGAAATCGGCGGCGTCGGTGAAGCTGGCGAGGTCCTCGGGCTCCCACGCGGCGCCCGGCACGGCCGGCATGTTGCGCGGCGCGGGCAGGCCCAGCGAGCACGAGCGGTGCATCAGCCAGGACATCTCCTCGGCGTGCACCGGCCGGCCCTCGAGGCCGGCCGTGCCGATCACCTGGTCGAGGTGCTCGACCTCGGAGTCGAGCGCCACCAGCTCCGCGTCGACGGCCTCCGGCAGAATCTTGCGCAGCACGGGCGCGGCGCGTTCGACGGCGCGGTCGACCATGCGCCGGGTCTGCACCTGGACGCCGAGGTACACCTCTTTTTCGGCCATGGAACGGCCCATGAGCTGCTGCTGCTCGCCGATGAGGTAGTCGTCGAACGACAGCGCGCCCGGCACGTCCTGCGGCCGGCCGACGGCGTTGTGCACGTGGGCCTCGGCCCACATGCGGATGGGGTAGGGCCGGTTGGTGACGCGAAGGTGCAGCCAGCGGCCCTGCAGTTCGGCGTACTGGCCGGCGATGGCCGCGATCAGGTCGCGGCGCTGCGAGTCGGAGCGGAACGACCACCGTTGCGGCGCGAGCCGGTACCACGCGTACACCTCGTGCCCGGTGCGCAGCAGGTGCCCGTCGATGCTGCGCGCGGCGATCGACGGCGTGTACGCGGGTATGGCCTGCTCACCCGGCAGCCGTTTGCCCGCCGAGGACGTGGTCCTCGACGAGGGCTGCCGGACCTGCTGCGGGGTTTCCCAGGCGCCCGTGGGCACACTTCGATCCCGCTTTCCTCGGCTTCCGCCGCGACCGAACAACGACTACCTCCCGGCCCGAGCCGCGGGGCGGCTCCGGCGCGCTCGTGGTGCTCCCTGTGCTCCGGCCGAAACCGCGGCGCCCTGCCCGTAGGCGTGGTGCCGGTACTGCCGCCTCCTCTTGTGCTTCGGCAGCGGGCGCTCGGCCCGCACGCGGATGCGGCTGGCGCTGACCGCGCCACCCGTGCCCGCGGCCTTCTCCCGCGGCGTGTTCAGCTCGCGTCCCGCCATCGCGACCACCGTGCCCAGGGGGCGCTCGTGGCTGATCTTCGCGGTGATCAGCCTGGTGATCAGGATCGTGGCCACGAACGCCCACGCCGTGGAGAAGAATCCGAAGCTCCAGCCGGCCCACCGTTCGACGGTGAGCACGACCAGGAAGATGGGTATGCCGATGAGCCACGCTACGTAGCGGGCCCTCCAGGGAAAAGTCGCCTTCGGCGGGCCGAGCCAGACGGCGTCGACCCGGTAGACCTCGTCATCCGTCCTGATGCGCACGCCTGCTCCGCCTCAGCCCGTGAACAGGCCGGCGATCCACTGGCCCACGTTGACGCCGGCGCCGCTGACCGCGAGTCCGATGATGGCCAGTGCGATGACGACACCGGCGAGCCGGCGCATGACACCCGCGTTGTCGCCCTTGCCGCCACCCAGCCACAGCAGCAGGAGCGCGACGGCCAGCAACACCAGCGGCACGATGTTGTCGAGCAACCAGTTTCGGACGTTGCCGGTGCCGAGCTCGCCGGCAGCCAGCGTCTCGAGCGTGGTCATGGTGGTCATCGCGATACTCCCGGTGCGCGGACGGTGCCGCGCGGTTCTGGCTTCGGCGAAGCTTCGAACAACATCATGGCGTCACAAGGGGTAGTGGTCAAAGCGCGCTGCGTAAAAGTCGACTTGGAGACTCGAACGGGGGCTGGGGTCGTCTGGTCAGAATTCCTCGCCCTCCATCATGGTGGCAAGGGTCCCGGGGATTAACCCCGGCCACCCGGATTTCGCAGTGGACCCACGAACTCACCCCGCTGGGAGTACTTTGCTCACTCTCGGTACTTCCCGAGCGACCGATATCCGGCCGGCACCAGTGTGGCATGCCCCATTCGGCCTCCCACGCGAGCCCGTTGTGTGACGGCCACGCTGCCGCCGAGGCTGTCAAAAGGCAGTGAGGCGCTCATCACGATACGCGCAAGTCAGGCCGCGATTTTCACTACATAGCGTGATGCCGGACATCGGGCACCAGAAGTGCCTTATCGGGTCGACGTCAGCGTTCGGGGGAACGCGCCGGCCTTCACAACGGCGCGGCTCAGCGGCCGGCACAGCTCGGCGAGGCGGGCGGATTTTTCCTCACCCAGGTGCCGCCAGGGGCCTTCGGAGGCGGCGTTGGTGGCAGCCTCGACGCGCTCGCGCAGCTCCGCACCCTTGTCCGTGAGGTCGCCGTCGGGCCCGATCACGCCCTGGCCGGCGAGGCGCGCGACCTCGGCGTCCCACTCCTCGTCGCTCCAGCCGCGCGTGCGCTTCGCCATCTCGGGCGTGAAGCCGGCGCCGCTCGCGACGTGGGTGACGAGGGCGCCCAGGCCGTCGAGGCCGTGGAGCATGAGGGCGGCCACGTGGGCGTCGCCGCGGTGCTCGCGCAGGAGTGTGAGGGCGTGCCAGAGGACCAGGTGCGGCTGAGTGGGCCAGTCGAGGCTCGCGTGACCGGCGTAGAGGGCTCGGCCTTCCGCGCCGCAGCCATCCGTGGCTTCGCGCGCCAGCTCGGCGGCTTCCCGGGTGGCTTCGGTGTCGAGCTCGTCGCCGATCAGGCGCCGGTACGCGGCGTCCACGGCGCCGAACCGCGCCGCGACGACCTGCTCGGGCGAGGCCAGGGTCCAGGCGCGCGGGATGTGCTTCGCGACGAGGGCCGGGTTGAAGTTGTAGAACGTCGCGGCCACGACCCCGGCGTCCACGGCACCCATGGGGGCGGAGCGGCTGGCGAAGTAGGTCATGCGGCCGGGCCGGAGCCCGGCGGCGGCGAGGTGCTCGTCGGCTTCGGGGACGAAGTAGATCAGGGAGTGGAGGGTGTCGAAGGTGCCCTTGAACTTCTTCGCGACGTCAGCTGCTTCACCCATGGGCGCGATGCTACCGGGCGGTAGGTGGTGGTGTCTGTGGGTTGGCGGTGGGTTTTTGGTGCGGTTGGTGGAGGCGAGCCCCGCACGACACAGCCCCCGCCGGACACCGGCAGGGAAAGGGCGGACGAGTTGGCGTGTAAGCCGGATCCTGTTCCCGGCGAGCCGGGCGACGGTCATCCATCTCGGCCTGCCGTTGCCGGCAGGCTCCAGCGGCCTACCCGCAGGCATCGGACGGGCCGTCCTCGAGCGCCTGCGCAGGAGCGTGAGCTCCCTCTTGGCCTTGCTCCGGGTGGGGTTTACCGAGCCACCCCGGTCACCCGGGGTGCTGGTGGTCTCTTACACCACCGTTTCACCCTTACCCCCGGCCGAAGCCGGGGGCGGTCTGTTTTCTGTGGCACTGTCCCGCGGGTCGCCCCGGGTTGCCGTTAGCAACCACCCTGCCCTGCGGAGTCCGGACTTTCCTCGGACCGGGTCACCCCGATTCGCGACCGTCCAGCCAACTCGTCCGCCGGGGAATCGTACCCGCGCACCGCGGGGCGAGCGCGCGGCGGGGCGAGCAGTTCGACGACACCGAGGGTGACGATCACCGCCAGCGCCACGAGCTCCACCACGTTGATCAGGTCCACCGGTCACCAGCTCCCTTCACAAAAGGGAGTACGGGGCCCGGACGCGACCGGTTCAAGGTCCTTTGTGGATGATCTCGGGGCGCGACCCGGCCGCACTGTCCGCTTCGGACAGGACAACGCCGTGATCGCGCGCGAAACGGGCGGCGCCGCAGCTGGTCCAGGAGGAGGAACGCGAACTCGCGCGGCTGCTCGCCGAGCGCGCCCGCTAGCGTTCGGGCGTGCCCGAGACCCTTGCCGCCGTCGTGTCGCTGGTGTTGCTCGCCGTGACGCTCGGGTTCGCGATGGTGCGGCCACGCGGGTTGCCCGAGGCCGTAGCCGCCGTGCCGGTGGCCGGGGTGGTGCTGGTGCTCGGCCTCACCACGGAGCACGCGGCGTGGGAGCGGGTCGTGGAGATCCTGCCGACGATGGGGTTCCTGGCGGCGATCCTGCTCGTGAGCCACCTCGCGGCGATCGACGGCGTGTTCACGTGGCTGGGCAGCCGGCTGGCCGAGGTGTGCCGGGGCGAGCCGAAGAGGCTGCTGGTGCTCACGTTCGCCGCGGCGGCCGGGGTCACGGCCGTGCTGAGCCTCGACGCGACGGTGGTGCTGCTGACACCGGTCGTGCTGGCCACGGCCGAAGGGCTCCGGCTCGAATCGCGGCCCCACGTCTACGCGTGCGCGCACCTGGCGAACTCGGCCTCGACGCTCCTGCCCGTCTCCAACCTCACCAACCTGCTGGCCTTCGCCGCGTCCGGGCTCACGTTCGCGGGGTTCACGGCGCTGATGGCGGTGCCGTGGCTGGTCACGATCCTGATCGAGCTCGCCGTGTTCACGCGGTTCTTCCGGCGGGACCTGCGTGGCCCCCGCAGCACCGAGAAGCCCCCGCACCGCGAGCCGCCTGTGTTCGCGCTGGTGGTGCTGGGCGTGATGCTCGTGGGATTCGGTGTGGGGCAGATGGTGCACGTCGAGCCGGTGTGGGTCGCGGCGCTGGCGGCCTTGGTGCTCAGCGCGCGGGCGCTGGCCGAGCGCAAGATCAAGCCTTGGCAGGTGGTCACCGAGGCGTCGCCGATGCTGGTGCTGTTCGTGCTCGGCCTGGCGATCACGGTGGAAGCCGTGGACGAACACGTGCTCGGCGGTGCGCTCAAAGCCCTGCTGCCGACCACGGCCGGGCTGCCCGAGCTGCTGCTCACCACGGCGATCGCGGCCGTGCTGGCGAACCTCGTGAACAACCTGCCCGCCACGCTGATCCTGCTGTCGGTGCTCGGCGACCACCCCGCCACGGGCGTGCTGCTGGCCGTGCTGATCGGCGTGAACGTCGGCCCGAACGCCACTTACCTCGGCTCCCTCGCGACGCTGCTGTGGCGCCGCGTGCTGGCCCGCCACGGACACCCGATCCGCGCCCGCGAGTTCACGGCGCTGGGCGCGCTGACCACGCCGGTTTCTCTGGCGGCGGCGACCACCGCGTTGTGGCTGGTGCTGCCGTAACCGATTGTTCGTCGGCACGCGGAGACTGCTGCCCGAACCCTGGTTCCGGCTCGGCGGACGGTCCTACCTCGCCTGGACCACGGCCGCGGCAGGTGGCGTCGAAATCGGGGAGCTCACGCGCCTCACCCGAGGCAGGTGCGTGAGCTCCCGGAAAGCCTTACGGACCGGTGACGAACGAGCCGTTACGGCTTCGGCGGAATGGTCTGGCCCGGCTCCAGCGTGGGGCCGCAGTCGTCCAGACCGTTGCCGAAGCGGTAGGCCTCGACGTCCATCATCGTGGTCGCCGCGTAGTGCTGGACGGCCTGGAGCTTGGCCGGGTCCTTCACCGCGTCCTTGCGGACCCAGTCGCCGTTGCGCAGGCCGGGGCCGGGGTAGATGAAGATCGGGTAGTAGTCGCGGTCGATGCGCGGGTCGAGGGAGATGCCGTTGCCGCCGGCCCACGGGCCCCACGAGTGGATGAAGGTGGGCTTGACCGTGTCGAACACGTAGTCGCGCAGGCCCGGCATGTTCTCGTCGTGCGTGAGGTCGGCGATGGGCGCGTTGACCAGGCCGGCCATGTCCACCAGCTGCAGCCGGCTGGTCATCGACGAGCCGCCGAGGTCCGGCAGCAGCAGCGACGCCTGCTGGAGGCCCAGCATGTCGGCGTAGGTGTTGAAGCCGCGGCCGAAGCGGTCGGCGATGAGGCACGCCGGCACGGTGGGGTCCTTCACGAACTCGTCGGACTGCTGCACGAAGCCGACCAGCGACGGGATCGCCGCGGCGATCACCACCACCGACGCGACCGCGCGCCAGCGCACCTTCACCGTGCGCAGCAGTTCGCCGAACGCCATCGTGCCCGCGAGCGCGCCCAGCACCCACACCGGTGTGGCGAAGCGGAACTGCGCCATCCAGTCGGGCACCATCACGCCGAAGGCGATCACGCCGAGCGCGAACGGGGTGATCAGCGCGGCCAGCGGACGCCGCCAAGGCGCCTTGCGCAGCGCCCAGATCACCACGATCGCGAGCACGACCACGGCGGCGACACCGGCGTAGAGGATCAGGGTTCCGGGCCGTACCAGCGACATCAGGTCGGGCAGGCCCTGCTTCTTCGCCACTGACGGGTTCGCGAGGAACCGGCCGCCGAATTCGCTGTGGCGCCACGCCACGTACGCGCCGAACGGAACAGCGAAGGCCACAATGGACAGCACGGCGTAGCGGACACTGACCCAGAAGCCCTCGCGCCGCACGCCGTAGAGCAGGACGAGCGGGTACGCACCGGCGTAGATCAGGCCTTCCGGGCGCGTGAGCGCGGCGAAGGCCACGATCACGCCCGCGCCCACCGCGACCTTCCACGTGAGCGTGCGCTCCTTGCGCACCGCGCTGAACAGCAGCACCGCGAGGCCGACCACCGCGAACGCGAACAGCGAGTTCTCGAGGCCCGAGACCACCCAGATCACGAACGACGGGATCGCGGCCAGCGTGAGGCCCACGGCCAGCGTGATCGCCCAGGCGTGGCGCCGGAAGACCTGCCGCGCGGCCACGTGGCAGAGCGTGAGGATGCCGGCGGTGAACAGCAGGCCGAGCAGCTTCGGGAACAGCACGTAGTCGGGGATGCCGAACAGCAGGCCGTGGTCGAACAGGCCGACCACCTTGCCCAGTGCGAGCAGCACCATCCACGTCGGGTCGGAGAAGCCCTCCACGGGCGGCGCGCCCGGCTGCAGCACCGGGCCGAGGCCGTCGGCCAGGCTGCGCGAGTAGGAGAACGTGATGGCCGCGTCGTCCACGATCCAGTGGCCGTAGCGGGTGGCGTGCCAGGCGACCGCGGCGACACCGGCCAGCACAGCCAGCACGGACGCGATCCAGCCGTGGCGCAGGCCGACGGCGGTCACGGGCGCGCCCTCACCGGGGAGGTCGCGTTCGGATGCTTCGGTGAGTGCGCTAGCGGTCATTACCCCGTCACTGTTTCTTCTCGCAGAGCTGGTCTACTCGCAGAGCTTGCCGAGAAACGCACGAGCCTGCGCCCCTGAAGAGGGAACCCCGGGTCGGACCCGGGCCGCGGCGCCGCGGTCGACACAGCACTCTAGCCAATACCTGATCCGCTCCGGTTCACGCGTCGTCCTTGCAGGTGATCCGCCCCACACCTCACCAGGTCAACGGCTACGTGGGAAACCTTCAGGAAAGGTGCGAGATGTCGTTGGCGAGGTGCACCGACGAGTTGCCGTCCGGGTAGAACTCCACGATCGACAGCGACGCCAGGTCCAGGTGCAGGCGGAACAGCAGGCTCGGGCCCGCGTCCAGACCCATCCGCAGCAGCGTCTTGATGGGCGTGACGTGGCTGACCACGATGATCGTGCGGCCCTCGTACTGCTCGATGAGGTCCCGGCGGGCCTGGCCCACGCGCTCGTGCACCGCGTCGAAGCTCTCGCCGCCGGGCGGCGCGCAGGAGGAATCCCGCAGCCAGCAGCTGTGCAGCTCGGGGTCGCGTTCGGCGGCCTCCTTGAAGGTGAGGCCCTCCCACTGGCCGAAGTCGGTCTCGATCAGGCCCGGGTGCGTGACGAAGCGGGTACCGAGCGCATCGGCCACGGCCTGCGCGGTCTGCTTCGTCCGGGTCAGGGGCGAGGAGACGATGGGGGCCACCTCGCCGTCGTCGCCGACGAGCCCCGGCCACGCGGCCAGCCGCTTCGCCGCCGCGGCCGCCTGGCCCTGCCCGCGCTCGGTGAGCGACACGTCGCCGCGGCCCGAGTAGCGGCGGTCCACCGACATCGCCGTCTGGCCGTGGCGCAGCAGCAGCAGGCGCGTGGGCGTGCCGCGCGCGCCGGTCCAGCCGGCCTTGGCCACGCGGTCGGCCTCGCCGGTGCCGGCAGTGGTCTTGACCTGCGGCTTCGCCGCGGTTGCCGGTGTCGCGGCCGGGGCTTTGCCGGTGCCGCTGTCCATGGCGACGTTGGCGAGGCGGTCGGCGTGGGAGTTCTCGGCGCGGGGGATCCACATGTAGGTGACACGATCGAACCCGTCCGCGAGTTCACGCGCCCGCGCGGCGAGCGGCTGCAGCGCGGCGTGCTTGATCTTCCAGCGGCCCGACATCTGCTCCACGACCAGCTTCGAGTCCATCCGCACGTCCACAGTGGACGCACCGGTCTCCGCGGCCGCCGTGAGCGCCGCGATGAGCCCGGAGTACTCCGCGACGTTGTTGGTGACCACGCCGAGGTATTCGTGCCGTTCGGCCAGCACCTCGCCGGTGGCGGCGTCCTTCACGACCGCGCCGTAGCCCGCCGGGCCCGGGTTGCCCCGGGAACCCCCGTCGGCCTCGACGACGACCCGATCGGTCACAGGCCCGACTCCAGCGTGCGGACGAGGATCGCGCCGCAGTTCTCGCACTGCACGACCGTGTCCTCCGGCGTCGCCTTGATCTCGGCGATCGTGTTGCGGTCGAGCTCCAGCTGGCAGGCACCGCAGCGGCGGGCCCGCAGCAGCGCGGCGCCGATGCCCTTGTGGTCCAGCACGCGGGTGTAGAGCTTCAGCACCGGCTCCGGGAAGCGCGGCAGCAGCTTCGCGCGGTCCTCCTCGCGGCGTGCGCGGGTGGTGTCGAGGTCCTTGAACTCCTCGTCGCGGCGCTCGACGGCCGCCGCGACGCCCGCCTCGGCCTTGTCCACCTCGGCGCCGGTGCGCTGCGCGTCGAGCTCGAGGGCCTCGCGCTGTTCCATGAGCTCCAGCAGGTCGTCCTCGAGGGCGCTCTGGCGGCGGCCGAGGGTCTGCAGCTCGTGCTCGATGTCGGTCATCTGCTTGGCGTTGACCGAACCCGAGTCGAGCAGCTTGCGGTCGCGGTCCACGCGAGCGCGCACCGACTCGACCTCTTTCTCCTGCCGGGTGATCTCGCGGTCGAGGTCCGAGGTGGCGGTCTCCACGGACACCAGCGCGTCGCGCTTCTCGCGCACGGTCTTCTCGCCCGCGTCGATCTCGGCGAGCTCGGGCAGCGTGCGCCGGCGGTGCGCGGTGCGCGAAAGCTCGGCGTCCACCTTCGCGAGTTCGAGCAGCTGGCGCTGGACGGCGGGGTCGGCCTTCACGGTGCTCCTTGTGGACTTGGTGGTCGTGCGGGTCTGGCTGGTCTTGCCGCGGGGTTCGCCGAGTCAGCCGGCGGAGGTCGCGCGGACGGTCCACGGGTCGGTGCACCGCGTGGAGACGTGAGTGTCGACGTTACCCGCAAAGGCCGTGTCGACAAGGGCCGAGGCCTGCCCGCACCAGGGCCATTCGCTGGCCCAGTGGGTGAGCCCGACCAGGGCGGGCACCACACCGGTGGCGGCGAGGTGCTCACCGGCCGGGTGGTGGCGCAGATCCGCCGTCACGTACGCGTCCACGCCCTCCGCGCTCGCCCGCGCGAGGTAGGAGTCGCCGGCGCCGCCCGACACGGCGACGGTGCGGATCGGCCGGTCCGGGTCCCCGGCGCCGAGCACGCCCGGCACGGTCTCCGGCAGCGCCTCGGCCACGCGCTGCAAGAACACCGCGAACGGCTCGGCCTCGGCGAGGTGCCCGATGCGCCCGATGCCGGTGCGGCCACCGGGTTCCTGCGGGTCGAGCGGCCGGTCGACCTCGAGGCCGATCGCGCGGGCCAGCGCGTCGGAGACGCCCGGGTCGGCCGAGTCGGCGTTGGTGTGCGCGCAGTAGAGCGCGCGGCCGCCGCGGATCAGGCGGTGCACGAGCCCGCCCTTCACCGTGTCGGCCGGCACGCCGTGCACCCCGCGCAGCAGCAGCGGGTGGTGCGCCACGATCAGCTGCGCACCCAGGTCCTCGGCCTCGGCCACTGTCTCCTCGACCGGGTCGACGCAGAACAGCACCCGCGTGACCTCTTCGGCCGGGTCCCCGCACACCAGCCCGACGGCGTCCCAACTCTCCGCCAGCCGCGGCGGGTAGTGGCGTTCGAGGACGTCGAGGATCTCGGCTAGGGCAGGCACCACCGGATCCTCCCACGCCGGTTCTGCGAGACTCGGGACCCGTGACTTCCGTGGTGTTCGTGTGTTCAGGCAACATCTGCCGCTCGCCGATGGCCGAGCTGGTGTTCCGGGCGAAGCTCGCCGAAGCAGGACTCGAGGACGAGGTGACGGTGTCGAGCGCCGGCACCGGGCCGTGGCACGCCGGTGAGCCGGCGGACCGGCGGGCGCAGGCGACGCTGCGCGCCCACGGCTACCCGACGCAGCACGTGGCGTCGGAGGTGAACGACACCGACCTCGAGGCCGACCTGCTGCTCGCGGCCGACGAGGGGCACCTCGACTTCCTGCGCGGCCGCGTCGCGGAACCCGGGAAGGTGCGGCTGCTGCGCGAGTTCGACCCCACGGCGAAGGTCGGCGCCGAGGTGCCGGACCCGTACTACGGCGGTGACGAGGGGTTCGAGGACGTGCTGGCGATGCTCGAGCGCGCGATGCCCGGTCTGCTCGACTGGGTGCGCGCGCACGGTTGAGGCCGGTTTGTCCGCACGAAATCACAGGTGGGAGAGGTCGCCGCGCACGCGCCGGGGGCGACGGCCTACCGTGAGGGGGTGCGGTTGCGGTTTCTGCTCCGGCCCGGCTGGCTGGCACTGACGGTGGTGGTGTTCACCTTCGCCGTCTGTTGCTACACCCTTCTCGCGCCCTGGCAGTTCCGGCGCGACGCCGAGCAGGAGGCCCAGAACAACGCGCTCACCGCGTCGTTCACGGCGAAGCCGGTGCCGGTGGAGCGCGACCTGCCGGCCGGGGCGAAGCCGGACCAGAACACCGAGTGGCACCTCGTGTCGATCACCGGCACGTACCTGCCCTCGGCCGAGGTCGTCGCGCGGCTGCGCACGGTGCAGGGTGAAGCCGCGTTCGAGGTGCTCACGCCGCTGCGCACGGCCGACGGCGCCGTGTACCTCGTGGACCGCGGCTACGTGCGGCTCGACGACCAGTCGGGGGTGCTCCCCTACGCCGCCGCTCCCGGTGGCCAGGTCACCGTGGTCGCGCGGGTGCGCAGCGACGAGGTCGACCCGAAGCACCGCGACGCGTTCTCCGACGCGTCGACGAAGGGCAAGCTGCAGAGCTACACCGTCGACTCGCAGGTGGTGGCGCGCTCGTCCGGCCTGAAGATCCGGCCCGGGTACTTCCAGCTCGACCAGAACCAGCCCGGTGTGCTCGGCGCGCTGCCGCTGCCGCAACTGGACTCGGGGCCGTTCTTCTCCTACGCGCTGCAGTGGCTGGCGTTCGGCAGCATGGCGATCCTCGGCTGGCTGTACTTCACGATCCGGGAGCTCAAGCCCGGCGGTGCGCTGACCACGGAGAGGCCGGAGCGCACGCGCCGCAAGTCCGTGGCGGAGATGCTGGCCGAGGACGAGGAAGAGTTCACCCCGTCGGCCTAGCCTCGCCGCATCGGCCTGGTCCCGCCCCAGTGGCCTCTTGTTTCCGCTCGGTACTGGCCCTGGTTCAGGGCCACTTCGCCGAGTGATACTCGACGTCATGCTGATCCACCCCTGGGACGCCGGGGACGACGCGGAATGGCGGCAGTGGCTGAAGGGCCACGACTTCGGCCAGCTCGTGGCCGGTGGCCGCGGCCGTGATCTCCTCGTGGTGGTGCCCACGCACTTCCTCTTCGACGGCGAAGCCACCGTGTGGCTGCACCTCGCGCGGCCCAACCCGGTGTGGCCGCTGCTGGAGGAACACCCGCGGGCGCTGCTCACCGTGATCGGCGAGTACACGTACATCCCGTCGGACTGGAACACCGCCGACGACCCCGCACTCGGCGTGCCGACCTCGTACTACGCCACCGCGCAGCTCGCCTGCGACGTCCGCGTGGTCGACGATCCGGAGGAGAAGGCGGCGCTGCTCAACCGCCAGCTCGGGCACTTCGAGCCGGGCAGCGGACGCGTGCCGGTGTCGGCGGTCGACGCGCCGGACCGGCGGCTGCTGCCCGGGATCCGCGGGATCGAGCTGACCGTGACGTCGGTACAGGCGAAGTTCAAGTACGGCGGCAACAAGACGCCCGCCGACCGCGAGCGGATCTCCGGGAAGCTCGCCGCGCGCGGCGGGCCGCTGGACGCCGCCGCGCTGGACCACCTGCAGCGGCGCGGCTGAGCTACTTCCGCCGGCGCCGGGCGCCGAGGAGCACCGCCGCCGTGACCGACGTCGCGCCCGCCAGCCAGCCGACGACCCGCGACAGCTCCACCGCACGCGTGACGTGCCCGGCGTCCGGGTTGCGCCCCACGCCCAAAACCGGCAGCTCGACGACGCCATGCGGGTAGACCGTGCGGCCGCCGACGCGGATCTCGAGCGCGCCGGCGAACGCGGCTTCCACGCGGCCCGCGTTGGGGCTCGGGTGCGCGATCGTGTCGCGGCGCCAGGCCCGCCACGCGCCGCCGGCCGAGCCGCCGACGACCGGCGCGGCCAGCACCGTGAGCGCGGCCGCGATGCGCGTCGGCACGAGGTGCACGAGCTCGTCGAGGCGCGCCACGAACCAGTGGCCCGCGGAGCCGCGCGCGAGCACGCTGATGGTGCGCGACGCGACCAGGCCCGGCACTCCGGCCAGCGCGCCCCACAGCAACGGCGCGACGACCACTTCGGACGTGTTCTCGGCCAGGGTTTCCACCGCCGCCCGGGAAAGCGCGATCATGCCGAGCCCGTCGGCGACGCGGGGGTCCAATTCGGACAGTGTGGCGCGGGCCGGTTCGAGGCGGCCTTCTTCGAGGTCGCGCGCGAGCTCGGTGCCCTGCGTCGCGAGGCCCGCGGCACCGACCACGGCCCAGGTCGTGACGGCGGTGGTCACGGCCTGCACCAGCGGACGCCCGCGACCCGCGCGCTCGGCGAGCAGGCCCACCACGACCACGGCCCCGGCGAGCCCGATCCCCTTCGCGGCCGTGCGTGCCGACATCGTGACCACGGCCGGCGCACCGCGTCCGCCCACCGCCGCCTGCCACGCGGCGGCCGATCCGCCGCCGACGCTGCCCGTGACCTGCAGCCCGGCCGCGGGTTCTCCGGCCGGCGCACCGCCGGCCCGGGCCGCGGTGGCCAGCGCGAAAGCGGCTTCCGTGCCGGAATCGCCGGTGCTCGGTCGCGCGGATTCCCCAGGCGCACCAACGGCACCACGGTTCACTTCACGCGACCCGGCGACGGATTCCGCGCCGTGCCCGGCGAGTGCACCGGTTCCGGCGGCGCTCGGCGCCACCAGGCGGCGGAACGCCGTGACGGGCGGGCGGTGCCGGGGGTTGCCGAGAACCCCGTCGGCCGCCAGGCCCAGCATCAAGCCGATCGCGCGCGCCGCGCTCACCAGTAGCCCCCCGGGTACGTGGTTTCGATGCCGCCGGGGCGAGGCCCGGCGAAGTCAGTGCTCGCCGAGGTTACTCGACACCGCGGCGGCGATTTCGTCCCGTGCCTGGTCCACGATGTCGCGCATCGCGCGCTCGGCGCGATCCGCGTCGCCGGCGTCCACGGCGGCGGCCACTTCCAGGTGCAGCGCGACCGCTTCGGGCTGCGGCTCCTCGGGCATCAGGCCGTGGGAGGTGCGTCCGGCGAGCACCTCGGCGACCACCGAGGACAGCTGCGCGAACATCGGGTTTCCCGACGCCGTGAGCAGCAGGTCGTGGAACGCGATGTCGTGGCCGAGGAAGGTGGTGAGGTCACGCGCGCGGGCCGTTTCCGCCAGCCGGTGGCCCAGCGCGCGCAGGCGGCCGCGGTCTTCCGGCGTGGCGCGCAGCGCGGCGAACCGCGCGGCCGAGGGCTCGACGCCCGAGCGCAGCTCGGTGAGCGTCCGCAGCGCCGCGGGGCGACCGGGACCGTCGAGCTGCCAGCGGATCAGGCGCGGGTCGTAGTGGTTCCAGCCGGCCGGTTCACGCACGATCACGCCGACGCGGCGGCGGCTCGTGGTGAGCCCCATCGTCTCCAGCGCGCGCACGACCTCGCGGGCCACCGTGCGGGAGGCGCCGAAGCGGTCCTGCAGCTCATCGGAGCGCAGCACGGAGCCCGGCGCCAGCTCGCCGTTGGCGATCGCCGCGCCGAGCGCGTCGAGCACTTCCTCGTGCCGGTCACTCCCCATCCGGCCAATCTAGCGCTCTGATTCGATTAAGTACTACTTTTTCTTGAATAAGTAGTACATAAGAGTTTGACTCTTCCGGACGCTCAGGTTGGGCACAAGCCGTACAAGGCCACACAAGGAGGTGCGCGATGACCATCATCGTCGTGATGGGCGTGTCCGGCTCGGGCAAGACGACGGTCGGCGAGGCGCTGGCCGAACGCCTTGGCGTGGTCTACGCCGAGGCCGACGCCTTCCACCCGCAGGCCAACATCGACAAGATGACCGCCGGCCACGCGCTGACCGACGAGGACCGCGAGCCCTGGCTGCAGGCGATCGCGCGGTGGATCGCGCAGCACGAGGAAACCGGCGGGGTCGTGTCGTCGTCCGCGCTGAAACGCCGCTACCGCGACGAGCTGAGAGCCGGCGGCGACGTCTGGTTCCTGCACCTGCACGGCGACCGCGCGCTGCTCGCCGAGCGGATGCAGGCCCGCAAAGGCCACTTCATGCCCGTGACCCTGCTCGATTCCCAGCTCGCGGACCTCGAACCGCTGCAGCCGGACGAGCCGGGCCGCGTCGTCGAGATCACCGAACCCCCCGCCGCGCTCGTCGAAGCGGCGCTTCACGCGTTCCAGGAGCGAGCATGACCACCCTCTCCGCCGCCGCGGCCTGGACCGGCCACGACACCCGCCTGATCCTGGCGACGGTGCTCGCCATCGCCGTGATCGTGCTGCTGATCAGCAACCTGAAGCTGCATCCGCTGCTGGCGTTGACGATCGGCTCGGGCGTGCTCGGGATCGTCGCCGGCATGCCCGTGGACAAGCTGCTGAAGAGCTTCGAATCCGGCGTCGGCAGCACGGTCGCCTCGGTCGGGTTGCTGATCGCGTTCGGCGCGATGCTCGGCAAGCTGCTGGCCGATTCCGGTGGCGCGGACCGCATCGTGGACACGATCCTCGGCCGCGTGCACGGCAAGGGCCTGCCGTGGGCGATGGCGCTGGTGGCCGCGCTGATCGGGCTGCCGATGTTCTTCGAGATCGGCCTCGTGATGCTGATCCCGGTGGTGCTGCTGGTCGCCAAGCGCAGCGGGAAACCCGTGCTGCTGCTGGGCATTCCGGCGCTCGCCGGCCTGTCCGTGCTCCACGGGCTGATCCCGCCGCACCCCGGCCCGCTGGCCGCGGCGGGTGCGCTCAACGCCAACGTGGGCATCACGCTCGCGCTCGGCCTGCTCGTCGGCATCCCGACGGTGATCGTCGCCGGCCCACTGTTCGGCCGCGTCGCCGCGCGGCTGGTGCCCGACGCCGCCCCGCCGGCCCGGCTCGTGCCCGAGTCGGAGAGCACCGACGTCGACCGCCGGCCGAGCTTCGCCGCGACGCTGTCCACGGTGCTGCTGCCCGTGGTGCTGATGCTCGCGAAGGCGCTCGCGGACATCCTGCTGGGCAAGGAAAACGCCGTGCGCCGCGTGCTCGACTTCGTCGGCGACCCGCTGGTGGCGCTACTGGTCGCGGTGCTCGTCGGCATGGTCGTGCTCGGCCGTCCGGCGCGGTTCGACCGCGCTCAGCTGACGAAGATCGTCGGCGACGCGCTGGCGCCGATCGCCGGCATCGTGCTGATCGTGGCCGCGGGCGGCGGGTTCAAGCAGACGCTGGTCGACGCCGGCGTCGGTGACGTGATCACGAGCCTGTCGACCGGCGCCCACCTGTCGCCGCTGCTGCTCGGCTGGCTGGTCGCCGTGGCGATCCGCCTGGCGACCGGATCCGCGACCGTCGCCACCGTGTCCGCCGCCGGCATCGTCGCGCCGCTGGCCGCCACGCTCGACCCGACCCACAACGCCCTGCTCGTGCTGGCCATCGGCGCGGGTTCACTGTTCTTCTCGCACCTGAACGACGCAGGGTTCTGGCTGGTCAAGGAGTACTTCGGCATGTCGGTCGGGCAGACGCTGAAGACCTGGTCGGTGATGGAGACGGTGGTCTCGGTGGTGGCGATCGCGTTGATCCTGCCGCTGGGCGCCCTGCTGTAGCGCCCTGCTTCAGCGCGCGCTGCGTCAGCGCGGCGTGCGCGCCGGGTAGGCGCCGTTCAGCGTCCAGGCCGGGTATTCCACCGGCAGCGCGCTGACGGCGTCGAGCTCGGCGAGGTCCTGCCCGGTCAGCTCCAGGTCGGCGGCCGCCAGGTTCTCGTGCAGCTGGTCGGGCCGCTTGGCGCCGATGATCGCGCTGGTCACGCCGCGCTGCGCCAGCACCCAGGCCAATGCGACGCGGGCGACGCCGACGTCGTGGCGCTCGGCGACCTTGCGCAGGGCGTCGACGATGTCGTAACCGCGCTCGCGGTCGAGCGGCGGGTTGTCGGCCTTCGCGCGGCGGCCGGAGGCGTCCTGGCTGTCGCGGGTGAACTTGCCGGAGAGGAAGCCGCCGGCCAGCGGGCTGTACACGAGCAGGCCGAGCTTCTCCTCGTTGACCAGCGGCAGCAGCTCGCGCTCGAGTTCGCGGCCGA
The DNA here is from genome assembly GCF_035918295.1 of Amycolatopsis rhabdoformis. Taxonomy (GTDB): domain Bacteria; phylum Actinomycetota; class Actinomycetes; order Mycobacteriales; family Pseudonocardiaceae; genus Amycolatopsis; species Amycolatopsis rhabdoformis. The sequence goes on along the minus strand of NZ_CP142149.1, from coordinate 9,299,612 downwards.
CGAGCGAGTAGTACGCCTGCAGCGACACGAACCGCGAGTACCCGTGCAGGTCGGCGACGCCGAGGGCCCTGGCGAGCTGCCAGGCGAAGGTGTTGGACGTGCCGATGTAGCTGATCTTGCCCTGGCGCACGGCGTCGTCGAGGGCCGCGAGGGTCTCCTCGATCGGCGTGAGGTGGTCGTGGGCGTGGATCTGGTAGAGGTCGATGTGGTCGGTGCCGAGGCGGCGGAGACTGTCGTCGATCGCGTGGCGCAGGTGCACGCGCGAGAGCCCGACCTCGTTCGGCCCGGCGCCCATGCGCGAGTACGCCTTGGTGGCGAGCACCACATCGCGGCGGCGGCCCTTGAGGACCTTGCCGAGGATCTCCTCGGTCTCGCCGCCGGCGTACATGTCGGCGGTGTCGATGAGGTTCACGCCCTGGTCCAGGGCGATGCCGACCAGTTCGTCGGCCGCCTTGAGGTCCAGCCCGCCGATGAGGTGCCACGGCGCGGTGCCCGAGCCGCCGAACGTCATGGTGCCGAGTGCGATCCTGGACACGAAAGTTCCGGTGGCGCCGAGTTGTTGGTACTTCACGGAGGTTCCCTTCTTCGGTGCCTTCAACGCTAGGCAGAGCGGAGGGTGCCGACCATGAGTGAGCGTTCGGAGCTCGTGCTGGATCGTCCGGATCCGCTCGCCGACGTCCTGTCGATGGCCGACGTCCGCCCGGCGCTCCCGGCCCGGCTCACCGCGGGCGGCGAGTGGGCGGTGCGGTTCGGCGGCTCCCACCCCAAGGTGATCACCGTGACGGCCGGCTCGTGCTGGCTGCTGCCCGAGGACGGCGCCCCGGTCGCCCTGTCGGCCGGCGACACCTACCTGGTCGGCCGCGACGCCGCGTACACCACGGCCAGCACCCCGGACGTCGCACCGATCGAGGCCCGCAAGCTGTTCACCGGCCAGGCGGCGACGGTGGGGTCGAGCGCCGAGACCTCACTCGTCGGCGCCACATTGGACTTCGCCGACCCCGCGGCGGCGGTGCTGCTGGAGGAGTTCGGATCGTCGGTGCGCATCACCGACCCCGACACCGCGGAGGTCCTGAACTCGACGCTGCGGCTGCTCGCGTTCGAAACCGCCGCCCGCCCGGGCGGCGGCGTGATGCGGGAGCACCTCACGCAGGTCCTCTCCCTGCACGTGCTGCGCAGCCTCCTCGCCCCTGACGCGCCCCCCGCGTGGCTGACCGGCGCCGGCGACACCGCCATCAGCGCCGCGCTGGCCGCGATCCACCGGCGGCCCGCGTTCGGCTGGACGGTGGCCCGGCTGGCGGCCGAAGCGGGCCTGTCGCGGACGGTGTTCGCGACGCGGTTCAAGGCCCTGGTCGGCCTGTCCCCGATGGACTACCTGCTGCACCGGCGGATCTCGGGCGCAACCCGCGACTTGGCCGAGGGCCGGACGGTCGCGTCCGTGGCGGCGCGCTGGGGTTACGGCTCGGAGAGCGCGTTCAGCGCGGCGTTCAAGCGGGTCACCGGGCGCTCGCCCGCCGGTAGCCGAACTCGCTGATCAGCACGAACAGCACGTCCCTGATTCAGCCATGGTTGACATGTGACCTTTTGGTCACCTATTCTCGGTTCGTGCACGACGACGATCTGGTGTTCAAGGCGCTGGCGGATCCGACCCGCCGGGGCCTGCTGGATCGGTTGTTCGAACACGACGGCCAGACGCTGACGGAGCTGGAGTCCGAAGTGGACATGACCCGGTTCGGGGTCATGAAGCACCTGAAGTTGCTCGAGGAAGCCGGGTTGGTCGTCACGCGCAAGGAGGGGCGGGAGAAGCGGCATTTTCTCAACCCCGTGCCGATCCGCGAGATCCACGACCGGTGGATCGACAAGTACACCGTGCGCCACGTGTCGGCACTGCTGGAGCTGAAGTCCGAACTGGAGAGGGAGCCACCGAAATGAGCGACACCAAGACCGTGCAGGTCAACCGCGTGTACATCAGGGCGACGCCGCAGGAGATCTGGGACGCCATCACGAAGCCGGAGTGGACGCAGAAGTACGGGTACTCCGGGCTGGCCGAGTTCGACCTCAAGACCGGCGGCAAGCACCGCACCAAGCCGACGCAGGAGTTCATCGACGCCGGGTTCACCAGCGACCTGCTCGACGGCGAGGTGCTGGAGTCCGACCCGCCGCGCAAGCTGGTGATCACGTGGAAGCTGCTGATGGACCCGAGCCTGGTCGCCGAGCCCTACACCACGCTCACCTACGACATCGAGGAAACCAAGACCGCGGGCACCAGATTGACCGTGACCCACGACGTGACGAACGCCCCCGGCCACGCGGCGCTGGTGTCGGGGGCGATGGAGAACGTGGACGCCGGCCCGGGCGAGAACGCGGGCGGCGGCTGGGCCTGGGTGCTCTCGGACCTCAAGTCCGTGCTGGAGACCGGCAAGAACATCGTGGGCTGAGACCCGCGCCCCCAGCGCCCCACTGTGGCGTTCGGTGCGTTGAGCGCACCGAACGCCACAGTGGTTGCTTTGAACGCACCCAATGCCGCATGGGGGTGGCTTGAGGGAGGGGTCAGGTGCGTTGGGTGGCGGCCTTGAGGGCGGCCTTCGCCGAGGGGGAGGCGCCCAGCTCGTCGAGGCCGAACAGGGCCGCGCCGACGACCGGGTTCACGTCCACCACGCGCACCACCGCCCGCGGCGCCACCTTCAGGCAGCGCCGCTCGATCTCGGAGATCACCACCGAGCCGACCCCCGTGAGCACTCCCCCGCCGAGCACCACCTCGGGTGCGGCCGTGGTGAGGTCCAGCTTCCGCAGGATCACCGCGGCGAACACGCTCACCTCTTCCACGAACCGGGTCACGACCTGCTGCGCGACCTCGTCGCCGGCGGCGGCGACGGCGAACAGCAGCGGGCACAGGCCGTGGATGCGGGCGGAGTCGATCTCCTTGAAGTGCAGGCCCTGCACCACGTCGAACACCGAATCGGTGCCGAAGAACCCGGCCACGGCGGCCAGCAACGCCGTCGAAGGACCGCGTCCGTCTTCGGCGCGCACGGCCCACCACAGCGCTTCCTCACCGAGGCGGTAGCCGCCGCCCCAGTCGCCGGAGATCTTGCCCAGCGCGGGAAACCGGCGCACGCGCCCGTCCGGGCCCACGCCGGCGCCGTTGATCCCGGCGCCGCACACCACCGCCACGCCCGTGCCGTCGGAGCTGCCGGCGCGCAGCAGCGCGAGCACGTCGTTGCCCACGTGCAGGGTCGAGCTCCAGCCGCGCGCGGACAGCGCGGCGTGCAGCGCCTCCTCCTCCCGCGGGAAGTCGAGCCCGGCGAGGTAGGCCGACGTGTGCACGCCGAACGGCCGCGTGGTCGGCATTCCCGCGGTCGTCAGCGCTTCGAGCACCAGCCCTTCCAGCGCCGCGACACAGCCGTCCACGCCGATGTTCTGCGGCGAGGCGCCGGGGCCGCGCGATTCGGCGAGCACGCCGCCCTCGCGCGACACCACGAGCACCTCGGTCTTGCTGTTCCCCCCGTCGATCGCGATGACCGCGGGCCCGGCTTCGCTCATCCGCGGGCCCACGGCAGGAAATCGCGGTTGATCGACACGAGGGAATCCGCCAGCTGGTCGGCCTTGGAGTACTGGCCGATGAGTGGGTGGGCCAGCAGCGCGTCGGCCACGCGGTCGCGCCCGCCCTTCACCGCGGCCTCCAAAGCGAGGTGCTCGTACGCGGTCACCGCGGCGATGAGCCCGGAGAACCGCGGCTCCACCGCCTGCTGCGGAATCGCGCGCGCGCCGTTCGAGTCCACAGTGGAGGACACCTCGATCACGGCGTCGTCGGGCAGGAAGGAGAACGTGCCGTCGTTGCGCACGTTCACCACGTGCTCCTCGGGCGGCCCGCCGGCCGTGAGCGCGTGCACGAGCTGCACCGCTGCTTCCGAGTAGTACGCGCCGCCGCGCTTCTCCAGCGACTCCGGCTTGGTGACCTGCTCCGGGTCGAGGTAGATCTTGAGCAGCTCCTCCTCGACGTCGCTCACCACCTCGGCGCGCGGGCGTTCCGTGAGCTGCTTGGCCACCTGCGCGTCGTGCGAGTAGTAGTACTTCAGGTAGTACGACGGCACGGCGTTCATCCGGCGCATCCACTCCACGGGCGCGGTCACCTCTTCGCCCAGGAACTCCGCGTGCTTCTCCAGCAGCTCGGGCAGCCGGTCGACGCCGTCGACGAGCACCCCGCGCTCCCAGCTCAGGTGGTTGAGCCCGGTGTGCACGAGCCGCACGTCGCCGGTCGAGGCACCGAGCAGCTTCGCGAACTTGCGCTGCAGGTTGATCGCGACGTTGCACAGCCCGACCGCGCGGTGGCCCTCCTGCAGCAGCGCCCGCGTGACGATGCCGACGGGGTTCGTGAAGTTCACGATCCACGTGTCGTCGCCGGCGACCTTGCGCACGCGCTCGGCGATGTCGAGCACCACCGGCACCGTGCGCAGGGCCTTCGCGAGGCCGCCCGCACCCGTGGTCTCCTGGCCGAGACAGCCGCACGCGTGCGGGAACGTCTCGTCCGACGCGCGCGCCTTCTGCCCGCCGACCCGCAGCTGGATGAGCACGGCCGAAGCGCCCTCGACCCCTTCTTCGAGGTTCGCGGTGGTGCGCACGCGAGCCGGGTGGCCCGCGTGGTCGAGCAGCCGCTGGCTGAAGTCCCCGACGGTTCCCACGCGGTAGGCGTCGGGGTCGATCAGCACGATCTCGTCGACGTCCAAGGTGGACCTGCGCCCGGCGATGCCGTCGACCAGCTCCGGCGTGTAGGTGGACCCGCCACCGACGACTGCCAGCTTCATCCCTTGACTCCCGTGAACGTGATGCCCTTGACGAACGACTTCTGCGCGAACACGAACAGCACGATCACCGGCGCCATGATCAGCGCCGTGGCGGCCATCGTGAGGTTCCACTCCACGTGGTGCATGCCGCGGAACGAGGCGATGGCCAGCGAAAGCGGCCAGTGCTCCTGGTTCTCACCGGTGTAGAGCAGCGGTCCGAAGTAGTCGTTCCAGGTGAACAGGAAACAGAACATCGCGGTGGCCGCGATCCCGGGCCGGGCCATCGGCAGCAGCACCCGGGTCATGGCCCGGAACTCGTTGCAGCCGTCGATCTTCGCGGCTTCCAGGTAGTCCTTCGGAATGGTGAGGAAGAACTGCCGCAGCAGGAAGATCGAGAACGCGTCGAAGAAGAAGTACGGCACGATCAGCGGCACCAGCGTGCCGGTGAGGCCCATCCGCACCCACAGGTCGTACAGCGGCACGACCGTGACCTGCGGCGGCAGCATCATCGCGGCCACCGTGAGCATGAAGAACAGGTTCTGCCCACGCCACTTCAGCTTCGCGAGCCCGTAGGCCGCCGGGATGGCCGACACGAGCGCGCCGACCGTGGCCAGCGCCGAGTACAGCAGGCTGTTGCCGAAGTACTCCAGCAGCGGCGCTTTCTTGAACACCTCGACGAAGTTCTCGAAGTGCCATTCCGTGGGCCACAGGCTCGACGTCATCGCCTGGTCGCTCTTCATCACCGCGGTGAGGAACACGAACAGCAGCGGCAAGGTGAAGATCACGCCGAGCGCGATGCCGATGGCGTGCGTCGCGATGAAGCCGAGGCGCTTGTCCCACTGGCGATTGAACTGCACGCGGGGCGGGACCGGCGCGGGTTTCGTGGCGGGTGCCGAGATCGTCGTCATGTCCCCACTCCGTCCATGCGGGACACCCGCACCCGATCGGGGCCATGAACAGGCTGGCGCAAGGGTATCTTCATGTCCCCTCCTCCTGATGCTGGGATTTACGCAACTGCCGCACGAGCACCCAGGTGAACGCCGCGGAAACGATGAACAGCAGCACGGCCATCGCCGCCGCGTAACCCATGTTGAAGTAGCGGAAACCCTGCACGTACAACCAGATCGGATACGTCAGTGTCGAGTTCTCCGGCGCGCCGATGAGTTTCGAGTTGCCGGCCACGTCCGCGGTCCCCGCCGAAGCGGACGACGCGACGATGGCCTGGGTGAAGAACTGCAGCGCGTAGATCATCGAGTTGACCACGCCGAACAGCAGCACCGGCGAGATCGTGGGCAGCGTGACGTGCCAGAACTTGCGGACCGCGCCGGCGCCGTCGAGCTCGGCCGCCTCGTACTGCTCGGTCGGCACGTCGAGCAGCGCGGCCAGGATGATGATCATCAGCTCGCCCGAGCCCCACAGCGCCAGCAGGGTGAGCGACGGCTTCGACATCACCGGGCTGTTGAACCACAGGCCGCCGTCGATGCCGATGAGGTGCAGGAACCGGTTCACCGGGCCGAACTGCGGGTTGAACACGAACACGAACGCGAGCGTCGCCGCGGCCGGCGGGGCGAGCGTGGGCAGGTAGCACAGCGTGCGCACCAGGCCGACGCCGGACTTCAGCCGTGAGATCACCGACGCGACGCCGAGCGAGAACGCCACCCGGCAGATGGTCAGGATGATCACGAGCCACAACGTGTTGTACGCGGCGGTTTTCACCAGCGGCTCGCTGGTGAACATGCGCACGTAGTTGTCGAACCCGATCCACTGTGGAGGGTTGATCAGGTCGTAGCGGGTGAAGGAGTAGTACACGGTGGCGATGAGCGGGTACCCGAAGAAGATCAGGAACCCCAGCGTCGCCGGCGCCATGAAGTAGAACACCGTGCGACGGCGCTTGGCCCGGCGGGACCCCGCCCGCGCCTTTTCGGGCACGGACGGGGTTTTCGGCTCGGAGAGTACCGGCGGCGAGGTGCTTTTTACCGCCGAGGCGCCATCAGACAGAGTCATCCGCCCGATCCTTTTTGCGCCAGCTCGTCATTCACCTGGGCGTCGACCTGCTTGAGGCCGGCGTCGAGGTCGGGCACCGAACCGGCCTGCCACTTCTCGGCGAAGTCGTTCACGGCCTTGAGGAAGGCGTCACCGATCGGCGTCGACGGGTTGGCGACCAGCTTGCCGCTGCCGTAGATGTCGAGGAAGGTCTTGAACTGCGGCGGCACGTCAAGCTTCGGTGAGGACAGCGAAGCCGTGGTGCTGGGCACGTTCTTGAGGCCGTTGGCCATGTCCACGAGCGTGTCGGTGTCGAGCGCGACCTGCTTGATCAGCTCCCACGCGGCGCCGGGGTTCTTGGCGCCCTTGGGGATCGCGATGATCGTGCCGGTGGCGAACCCGGCGCCGTAGTGGTCGGCCATGCTGTCGAGCACCGGCGCGGGCGCGGTGGCGTAGTTCAGCGTCGGGGTCTGGTCCTTGATGAACGCGGTGCGGAACTCACCGTCGTACATCATGGCCAGCTTGCCCTTCTGGAAGCCGTTGTCGGCGGAGTACTCGTCGCCGAGGCCGGCCTTGAACTTCTCGACCTTGTCGTGGCCGCCGTAGAAGTCGATGAGCTTCTTCTGGAACTCGAACATCGCCTTCCAGCCGGGGCTGGATTCCAAAGAGGACTTGCCGTCGGGGCCGATGAACTGCGCGCCGAAGTTCGGGGCCCAGTACTGCGCCTGGTTGGCGTAGAACGGCATCGACGGGATGAAGCCCATGGTCTTGATGGACCCGTCGGCGTTGAACTCGGTGAGCTTCTTCGCGTCTTCGAACAGCTCGGTCGTGGTCTTCGGCGGCGCGGAGATGCCGTGCGCCGCGAACATGTCCTTGTTGTAGTACAGGCCGTAGACGTCGGCGAGCATCGGCAGGGCGCAGCGCTTGCCCTGGTACGACGTGTAGTCACGCACCGCCTGGGGGATCTGGTTCACGTCGATCTTGTCGCGGTCCAGGTAGGGCTTGAGGTCCTGGAAGCTGCCGGTGGAGCACCACGCGCCCAGGTTGTCGGTGTAGAAGGAGATCGCCACGTCGGGCGGGTTGCCGCCGCGGATCGACTGCGTGAGCTTGTCGTCGTCCTGGTTGCCCTCGTGGTTGATGGTGATGTTGGGGTACTTGGCCTTCAACTTGTTCAGCGCGGCCGTGACCACTCCGTACTCACGGTCGGTGAACTTGCTGTAGACCGTGAGGGTGAGCTTGTCGTCCTTGTTCGGCGGCGCGGCGGCGTCGCCCGAGCCGCTCGGCGCGGCCGCGCCGCACGCCGCGGTGGCCAGCAACGTCGCGGCGGCCGCGACGGACAGCAGCAGAGAGCCACGCCTTCGCGCGATCCTCCGGATGCGGGTCGTGGGGGCCATGGCCCTCCTCCTCATGGTGGTTACTCGGTCGGGGACGGGGTGGCGCTCGGGAGTGCCGTGCGTGGCGCTCCCCCCGCTGGCCGGCTCGGCCCGCGGAGCGTGGGGGTGACGACGCCGAAGACGTCTTCACGGGCGGTGGCGAGGGCGGACTGCAACGCACCCGCGCGCACGGCGTTGCCCTGCACCGAAGCGAGCTTCACGGGGGTGCGGGGCAGGACCAGTTCGTGGAGTTTTCGGCCGACTCTCGCGGCGAATTCCTCGCCGCCGGCCCGGCTGGTTTCGCCGGAGAGCAGGATGAGCTGCGGGTCGGCGACGGCGACGAGGCTCGCCAGACCGCCGGCCACGCGGCGCGCGAGGTCGTCGAGGAAGGGTTGGTGTTCCGGGCTTTTCGCGTTCTTCACGGCCTCGGGCCCGGTCTCGGCTTGGAGACCGTGCGCCCGCGCGAGCCGCGCGATGGCCGGCGAGTCGACCAGGTTGCCGAACCGCGCGCCGGCCTCGGGCCAGCGGTCGCCGGTGTCCACAGTGGCCGGATCGGGCACTCGCATCCAGTCGATCTCGCCGCCCCCGCCGGTCGCGCCACGCAACAGCCGCCGCCCGATCACCACGGCGCCACCGACGCCTTCCGAGAGCCACACCATCACGAAGTCGTCGACGTCCTGCGCGTTGCCGACCGTCATCTCCTCGACGGCCACGAGGTTCACGTCGTTCTCGATGGTCACCGCGATGCCGAGCTCTTCACTCAGCTTCTGCGGCACGTCGAACCCGAGCCAGCCGGGAATGTGCGGCGCGGACGAGAGCAGCCCCGTGCGCGGGTCGAACGCGCCCTGCGCGCCGATCACCACGTTCGCCAGGTCGTCGAGTCGCAGGCCCGCTTTTTTGGTCACGTGCTTGAGCGCCTTGCCGAACGTGCCGATCACATCGGCGCCCTCGTGCACCGGCAGCTCCACCTGGTACTCGGCGCTCACGGTGCCCGCCACGTCCGCGATCACGAAATCCGCCACGTGCGGCGTGAGGTCCACAGCGGCGACGTGCGCCAGGCTGCCGTTCACGGCCCACAGCTGCGCCCGCGGCCCGCGCCCACCACCCGCGCGCTCGCCGGCCTTGCCCACCACGTTGTCCTGCTCCAGCCGCGTGAGCAGCTGCGCCGTGGCCGGCTTCGACAGCCCGATCACGACCTCGAGCTCCGCCCTGGTCAACGGCCCGCCCCGCAACAACGCCTCGATCGCCGCGCGATCATTGATCTCGCGCAACATCCTCGGGCTACCGGCGCGCACTGCGACCCCTTAATTAGGATACTTTACAGACGGTTTCGGGCGACTGTAGTGAGCGGGGCCACACCACGTCAATGGTCATCCGGAACGAGCGGGTAACACTTCGGGTCGGGAAGGTTTCGGGCGCGGCGGTGGGTGACTGATCGGGTGCTCAGCGTGCGCAGTTGCTGGATTGGTCGAACCACATCTCGGCTTGGCACTGCTGCGGGTGGTCAAGGTGCGCGATTGCCGGACCGGACGAACCACATGCCGGCTTGGCTGCGAGGTTGAGGTGGCTGCGGCGAACGCCGGAAGGTTCGCGCAAGGTGCCAGCGTCCCACCTCGGAAACGACAAAGGCCCTCCCCGGCTGACCAGCCGGGAAGGGCCTTCCGAAGCAAAGCCGCGGGTTACTCCTCCGCGTCAGCCCACGCCTTCAGCATCACGCGGGCGATCGACGAGTTCCCCGGCAGAATCATCTCCCGCGTGCCCCCCGCGATGGGGGTGGGCACCGGAACCCCGGCGTCGCTGGAAAGGAACGCAGCGCGGACCTCCGCACGAGACGCCCACAGGGCTTCTTCGATCTCACCATCAGCGGGAACCAGCGGCAGAGACCGGTCCGCGCGGGCGGTGAAGCCCAGCATGATCGAGCGCGGGAACGGCCACGGCTGGCTGCCCAGGTAGCGGATGTCGGAAACCGTCGCGCCCGCCTCTTCGCGGATTTCGCGGGAGACGCAGCCCTCCAGGGACTCGCCGGCCTCGACGAAGCCGGCGAGCACGGAGTAGCGGCCCGGGGGCCAGACGGGCTGGCGGGCGAGCAGCACGTGGGAGCCGTTGACGCCGTCCTGATCATGGACCAGGCAGATCACGGCCGGGTCGGTGCGGGGGTACTCCTCGTGGCCCTTGGCCTCGCACTTGCTGGCCCAGCCGAACTGGATCAGGTTCGTGGGTGAGCCGTCGCGGGTGCAGAAGCGGGACTGGCGGCGCCAGTGGCGCAGGGCGACCGCGGTGGTGAACAGGCCGGCCGAGGTGTCGTCGAGCTGGTCGCCGTAGCCGCGCAGTTCGACCCAGATCTCGCCGTCGACGCGGGGCACCTCTTCGACCACGCCCCAGCTGCCGGCCATCTTCACGGTGTCCGTGTCGCCCTCGGGGCGGCCCGGCAGGGACCAGAAGTCGGTGTCTTCCCACTCGCCGAGGAACACCGCGTCGGCCGGGGGTTCGGTGCCGAAGTCGATGGCCTTGCGGGCGGCCAGCGTGGAGCTGCCCTCGGCCACCGGCGTGCGACCGGTGTCGTCGAGCAGCACCACGCGGGCTTCGGACCACTTCGAAACCAGGCGTTCCGGGTTGGTGCGCAACGTCTCCTGACGGTCCACAGTGGACCTGGACAGGGTCGGCAGCGACTCCAGGGAGAACGGGACCGTCATTCGGAACCGACCGTCACGTCGCCGAGGGCGGTGAGCTTCGGCGCGAGCAGTTCCGCGTCGCCGACCACCACGCCGGTGAAGCGCTTCGGTGCGAAGTACTCCAGGGCCGCCTCGGCCACCTGCTCACCCGTGACGGCCGCGAGCCGCGCCGGGTGTTCCTGCAGCCATTCCACGCCGAGGCCGGTGGTCGCCAGCGCCATGATCTGCCCGGCGAGCCCCGACTGCGACGACGTGGAGGTGAGCAGCGAACCGATCGCGTACTGGCGCACCGACTCCACCTCCTCGGCCGTCGGCGGCACGAGCCCGAGGCGCGCCAGCTCGTAGCGCGTTTCGAGCAGCGCGGCGGCGGTGACCTCGTTGGCCGTGTCGGCGTCGACGTTCACCACCGCGTTCTCGCCGGTGAACTCGAACCCCGAGTGGGCGCCGTAGGTGTACCCCTTGTCCTCACGGATGTTCTCCACCAGGCGCGAGGAGAAGTACCCGCCGAAGGCCAGGTTCGCCAGCTGCAGCGCCGCGTAGTCCGGGTGCGTGCGCGCCACCGTCTGCGCCGAGAGCCGGATCTGCGACTGCACGGCGCCGGCGCGCGGCACCAGCAACACGTTGCCACCGGTCAGCTCCGGCAGCGGCGGCAGCACGAGCGCCGAACGGTCCGAGGCCCAGCCACCGAGCGCACGCTCGAGCTCGGCCGGCACGGTGTCGGGGTCGATGTCGCCCACGATCACCAGCACGGAACCCCGCGGCAGCACCGAAGCCGCGTGCAGCGCCCGCACCTGCTCCGGCGTCACCACCGCGACGTCGTCGGCCTGCGGCACCTCGCGCGTGACCGGGTGGTCGCCGTAGCGCTGCTTCTGCAACGCCTCCCGCGCGATCGTGCGCGGCTGCGTGCGCGAAACGGCGATGCGCTCGATCAGCCGCTCGCGCTCGCGGGCCACCTCGGCGTCGGCGTAGGTGGCGCCGGTGAGCACGTCGCCGAGCACGTCGAGCAGCGTCGGCAGGCCCTCGGCCAGCGCGGAACCGTTGAGGTAGAGCCGTTCCGGGTCCACGCCCGCGCCGAGGTCACCACCGATCAACGCCAGCTCGGCGTCGATCTCCACGCGGTCGCGCTTGGCGGTGCCGGTGATCAGCGTTTCGGCCAGCACCTCCGCGGTGGCCGGGTGCAGCGCGTCCTCCCCCGCGAACGGGATCCACAGCCGTACCTCCACCAGCGGCACCGTCGCCTTGCGCACGGCCAGCACGCGCAGGCCGTTGCTCAGCGTCGTGTCCACATGGGACAGCTCGGTGGCGGCGCGCTGCTCGCCCAGCTCGGGCAGCGGACGCGGGCCGGTCGACGTGCGGCCGATCTCCTGCGCGCTGCGATGCGTTGCCGAAGTCACTGCTCTTCGATCCCTTCGGTGTTGGCGGCGGGCTTCACCACGAGCACGGCGCGCGCGTCGGGGCGCAGCGCCTTCGCGGCGGCCGAAACGGCTTCGCCGGTGACCGCCGACATGCGGTCGGCCAGCCGGTGCACCAGCGACGCGTCGCCGTAGAGCAGCTCGAACGCGCCCAGCGCCAGCGTGCGGGACACGAGCCGGTCGTGCTCCGAGTGCAGGCTCGCGGCCCAGCGTGCGGTGACCTTCTTCAGTTCCTGGGCGTCGGGCGGCGTGGCGGCGAGCTCGTCGAGCACCTCGTCGAGCGCGGCCAGCACGCGTTCGCGCGCGACGTCCGGCGGGTGGATCGCGGTGATCGTGAACGTGTCGGGGTCACGCGCCTCGAACGGCCCGAACAGCCCGGCGCCGGCGCCGATGTCGACCACCAGCGGCTCGCGGTGCACCAGGCGCTGCTGCAGGCGCGAACCGTCACCGTCGGTGAGAACGCCGGCCAGCACGAGGTACGCGAGGTAACCGTCGAGGTCGTTGATCGGGTCGGGCATGCGGTAGCCCACGGCGATCGCGGGCAGCGGCGCGTGCGGGTCTTCGTGCTCGCCCTGCAGCTCCGTGGTCGGCAGCGGCTCGGCGAACGACGGACGGACCGGCGCGGGCCGGTGCGGCACGTCGCCGAAGTGCTTCTCGATGAGCGCCTTCGCGTTCGCCACCTCGAAATCGCCGGCCACGGTGAGCACCGCGTTGGCCGGCGAGTAGTAGGTGTCGAAGAACGCGGCGCAGTCGTCGAGAGTCGCCCCTTCGAGGTCCTCGAAGGCGCCGTAACCGTCATGGGCGTTGGCGAACGTGGAGTACAGCACCGGCGGCAGCAGGATCCAGGGGAAGCCGCCGTACGGGCGGTTGCGCACGTTGAGGCGGATCTCCTCCTTGACGACCTCGATCTGGTTCGCCAGGTTCTCCGCGGTCAGCTTCGGCGCCCGCATCCGGTCGGCTTCGAGGAACAGCGCGCGCTCGAGGGCCGCCGAGGGCAGCACCTCGTAGTAGTCGGTGTAGTCGGGGTGCGTGGACCCGTTGAAGGTCCCGCCGCTCGACTGCACGTGGCGGAAGTGTGCCAGCTTCTCCAGGCTTTCACTGCCCTGGAACATCAAGTGCTCGAAGAGGTGCGCGAAACCCGTCAACCCCTCCGGCTCGGAACGGAAGCCCACGTCGTAGTGCACGCTGACCCCGACAACAGGCGCGGTCGGGTCCGGGGCGAGCACCACGCGCAGACCGTTGTCAATCGTGAAACGGACGAGCTCGGGATCGGCCATGCCCCCACCCTACGCAGAGGAGCGCACCCTCGGTCCGGCTGGTGGCACCGCTCCCGGCAAGTCGCGCGGCTTCGTGGTCGCGGCGCCGAGCGCGGCGAGGAAAGCGCCGGTCCGGGCCGGTGTGGCGGGGGCGCCCAGCCAGTACGCCTGAAGCGAACAATCCGGGGCCGCGAGCGCGCTCAGCCACCGGTCGGTTTCGCCGAGCGCGAGGGCGTACGGCAGCGCGCGCGAGAAGGTCAGGTCGGTGACTTCCGCCGGCTGCGTGAGCTCGGCCCGCAGGCCCAGGACCTGGTCGCGCAGCAGACTGCCGCTCGCCGTACGCGCCGGCAGCCACTGCCCGAACAGCGCGAGCGCGGCGCCGAGCGCGACCACGACGAGGCCGAGCTGCGCGTAGCCGACGGTGAAGGCCAGCAGCGCGGTGAGGAAAACGCCGTAGCCGCAGAGCCGCCCGGCGAGTTTGGCCAGCCGCGCCGGCCACGGCGAGAGCCAGCCGCGGCGGACGACGGCGGTGCGCAGTTCGTCCCGGATGTCCGGCGCGATCGCGGACAGTCGTGCGGATTCACCGGGCACGGCGGTTTCGTAGACCGTCCGTTCGAAGGCCGTGAGGTACTCGTCGGGCGGGTTGCGGCGGTGCAGCGTCCACCCGGCGGTGTCGGACTCCTCAGTCACCCAGAGGTAGTTGCGCACGCAGAGGTCGAGCACGGTGGCGGCCACGTCGAGGCGGTCGCTGCGGCCGGTGAGCAACGAGCCGAGGTGGCCCGGCAGCACGCCCTGCGGTGAGGAGAACTGACCGTCGGCGTCCAGGCGCACGGGCAGCGCGGCCGCCCGGTCGCGACGGCGGAGCAGCACCAGCGTGGCGAGGCCGGCCACGAGCAGCACGGCGAAGGCGAGCCACGCGGCCAGCACCGGCGTGGTCACGAGGAAGGCGCCGGCCACGGAGCTCGCGGGCACCAGGTCCTCGGTGGCGGGCACGGTTCCGGCCGGCAGCTCGGCGGTGAGCTCGACCCGGTCGCCCGGCGCGAGCTTCGACACCGACACGCGCGTGAGCCCCGAGTGGTCGAGCTGCGCGGCGGCGCACAGGGTCGTGGACCCCGGCGGGCCGGCGAGGCAGGTCACGGCGTCGGGCAGGTTCGGCGCGGCGAAGGTGGCGCGCAGCAGTTCGAGGCGGGTGTCCCAGCCGCCGGCGAGGTCCCACGTCGCGTTCTCGACGCCCAGGCTCTGCCCCACCACACCGTCGACGGTGTAGCGCACGACCGAAGTGCCGCCGCGCAGGTCGAACACCACCTGGTCGCCGGTGAAGTCGGCGCTGCCGCTGCCTTCGATGCTCACGTCCCGGACCTTGAGCACGCGGTCGTGGGCGGCGTCGGCCGACGTGCGCAGCCCGAGCGTGCGGGTCATCGTGGTGCCGGACGGCACGGACACGGCTTCGGTCACCGACAGGCTGCCGTCGCGCTGGAGCTTGAGCGTGACCTCGGCGCTCTGCGGCAGGGCGGGCAGGTCCTGCGCGGACGCCGGGGTGGCCAGCACCAGCAGCAGCGGGATCGCGCCGAGCGCGGCGAGCATCCGCTTGACCACCCTAGGCACGGGCGAGCACCCGCTGCCGGGTTTCGCGCCGCCGGTGCCGCCAGGTCGCCGCGGCGCCGGCCAGCAGCACGAGCAGCGCGACGAGCGGGATGCCCGGGCCGGCGAAGAACGCTTTGACCGGCGCGGTGGCCACCGTCTTCGCCGTGGCGGCCAGCGCACCGGTCGGCACCTGCACCACGAGGTCGACGCGGTCGCCGCGGCGCAAGCCGTCCTGCTCGGCCCGGGCCGTGCCGCCGCTGCCGAGCTCGGAGAACGTGCAGTGCCGAGCCGACCCGACGGCGCCGGCGTAGCAGTCCACTGTGGAGATTCCCGGCGCGGCGAGGGTGGCGGTGAGCGTGGTGAGGTCCTGGTCCCAGCCGCCGGTCACGGGCCAGCGAACCAGGCCGCCGTCGGCGACGGAACCGTCCACTGTGTACGAGAGGGTGGCGGGACCGGAGTAGGTGACCTGCAGGGCGTCGGGCTCCTGGTTCACGTGTCCAGCGCCGGTGAGGCGGGCGTCGCGGACGGTGTAGACGCGCTCCTCATCGGCCGACACAGGCACGCGCAAGGCGATCCGGTGGGTGGCGGGGCCGGTCACGTGTTCGGTGACGGTGATCGAGCCGTCGGCGTGGACTGTCGCGTCCGTGGTGACGGCGACGGCGAGTTCGGTCAGCACAGACGCGCTCAGCTCGGCGGGGTGAAGGGGTTTTCCGGCTCCGGCGGCGCGGGCGGCTGGTCCGGCGGGAACCGGGGCGACGGTTCGGCCGGCGGAACCGGAACCGGTTGGGCCTGCGGGACCGGCTGCTGCTGCGTGGGCTGGAACTGCGGCGGTGGCACCATCGCCGGGACGGCCGGGACCGGCTGCTGCTGAACCGCGCCCTGCTGCTGGAACTGCTGCGGACCGGTCGCCGGGTACTGTTGCGGCTCGATCTGCTGCGGTCCGGTCGCCTGGTACTGCGGCGCCGGCTGCTGCACCACCGTCGACGGCTCCGGCTGGTACGACTGCCCCGCCGGGTACGGCTGCCCCGGCGCCGCGTACGACGGCTGCGCCGGCGGCGGCCCCGCGTACACCTGCTGCGCCAACCGCGCCTGGTCGCGATTGCGGCGTTCGGCCAGCACGGCCGAGAGGAACACCCAGGCCGGCATCCCGTACGGCACCGCGACCCCGATCGCGTGTGCCGTCTGGTCCGCGAGCCCGTTGCCGAGCGCGTGCGCGGCGTCGGGGCGCAGGTCGTGGAAGCGGTTCAGGAACTGGCGGGAGGCCAGGGCCAGCTCGTCGGGCAGGCGGCTGAGGTCGAGCTGCGCGGCCCAGCCCTCGAGGCCCGGCGGCATCATCACGTACGCCTGCGCGGTGGCCGGCACGCGTTCGCGGATCACCAGCGTGCCCGCGAGGTAGTCGCCCACGCGGCGGCCGTTCGAGGAGCTCAGCGACACGATCACGGCCACCGCGCCCAGGAACCCCAGCGCCCAGAAGTCGACGAAGAAGCCCGCCAGCGCTCGGGTGAGGGCGTGGCGGAAGCGGATCGGGCCACCGTCGAGCCGCACCACCCGCAGGCCGACCGCCATCTTGCCGAGCGACCGGCCGCGGCTGAGCGTCTCGAACAGCACCGGGTAGCCGACCACGATCAGCACGAACACCGACAGCAGCAGCGCGACGGACAGCGCCGGGTCGAGGTCGGACGAGGTGACGGCCACGGTGATCACGACGATCAGCAGGAGCACACCCTGCACCAGCACGTCGAGCAGCATCGCGAGACCACGGCTGGCGAGCTTGGCCACCCGGAGGTCGAGGACCACGGCCTCACCGGTGACGAGATCGGACTCTTCCTGCACCGGGCCAGCCTAGTTGCCGATCGGGCCGAATGGAGGCCGATATCCGAGCGAGCGCAGCCGCCAAGTCGCCACGGTCCCGCCGTGGCGTCGGCCCGATCGGCCACAGCCGGCGCGGTGCGCCCTAGGCTGGTGTTCCAGGAGGTGATCCGGTGGACGTCGACGTCTTCGTCACGGCGCACAGCGCGGAGTGGAACCGGCTCGGCGAGCTCGTGCGGCAGCGCCGGCTTTCCGGGGCCGAGGCCGACGAGCTCGTGACGCTGTACCAGCGCGCCGCGACCCACCTGTCGATCATCCGCTCGACCGCCCCCGACCCGGCGCTGCTGGCCCGGCTTTCGGCGCTGGTCGCGCGCGGCCGCTCGGCCGTCACGGGCTCGCACAGCCCTGCGTGGCGTGAGGTCGGGCTGTTCTTCACCCGCCGCTTCCCGGCCGCGGTGTACCTCAGCCGGCGCTGGTGGATCCCCGCCGCGCTGGCCTCGGTGGTCGTGATGGCCGTGCTCGGCGTGTGGATCGCGAGCGACGCGTCGGTGCGCTCGGCGCTGATCTCCCCCGACGAGATCAAGGCCATGACCGCGCCCGGCGGCCAGTACGAGACGTACTACTCCACCGGCCCGGCCGGCTCGTTCGCCGCGAAGGTGTGGACGAACAACGCCTGGGTGGCCGCGACGTGCCTGTTCCTCGGAGTCGTGCTCGGCCTGCCGGTGATCAGCGCGCTGTGGCTCAACTCGCTCAACGCCGGCATCGCCATCGGCCTGATGTCCTCGGCCGGGCGCGGCGACGTGCTGCTCGGCCTGCTCCTGCCCCACGGCCTGCTCGAACTCACCGCCGTGTTCATCGCCGCCGGCACCGGCCTGAAGCTCGGCTGGACCGTGATCGACCCCGGCCGCCGCTCGCGCAGCGCCGCGCTGGCCGAGCAGGGCCGGTCGGTGGTGGTGATCGCGCTGGGCCTGGTGTGCGTGCTGCTGGTGTCGGGCGTGATCGAGGCGTTCGTGACGCCGTCGGGCTGGCCCACGTGGGCGCGCATCGGCATCGGCGCCGTGGTCGAGCTGCTGTTCCTCACCTACGTGTTCACGCTCGGCCGCCGCGCGGCGAAGGCGGGCGAGGTCGGCGACCTCGACCGGCGCTACACCGGCGACGCGCTACCGGAAGCGGGCTAGCACAGGCAGCTGCCCTCGAAGGCGATCGAGTTGCCGTCGTCGAGGGTGGCGCTGCCGGTGAAGCGGATGTCGAACTCGCCGGGGTCGGTGAGCACGAGCTTGGGGCTGGTGGCCGAGCCGTCGGGGCCGGTCTTGGCCGCCGCGGTCTCCTTGCCGCCCTCGAACACGAGCACGTTCTGCGCGCGGGCGGCGTGCACGTAGAAGGTCACGGGCACGTCGGGCGCGGGCTGGCCGTTGTCCCCGATCACGCGCACCACGAACGGCGCCGCCGGGTCCTTCGTGGCGAGGTGCTGGCCGTTGCCGCCCAGGATCGCGAGGGTGCGCCCGCCCGCGGCCCACGCGTTGGCCAGGCCCGGCAGTGAACAGACTTCCTGGTACAGCCGCGCGCCGGGCGTGGGCGCTTCGGCCGTGAGACAACGCGCGGTGGCGACGCTGGCGATCGTGACCAGCCCCGGGTTCCCGGCGACGCGGCGCCACTGTTGCTTGTGGTCCCCGTCGGCGCAGGCGGCCAGCAGCACACCCACGCCGTCGACCGGGCTCTGCGCGGCGAGGCACTGTCCACTCGCGACATTGCGGTAGTGCAACGACGCCTTGTCGTACGTCCAGGCCGCACCCGGGTCTTTCGCATCGGCCAGCTGCACCTTGCCGCCGGTGGCGGCGAGCGATACGCCGCCACCACCGTCGGCCAGGTACACCGGCGCGCCGTCGGCCGCGTACGCGACCCCAGCGGACCCGATCACCAGCAGCACCACCAAGAACAGCAACCGACGCACGCGGGCACTCCCCCTCAGCCGAAGTTCCCCTCCGGCTTAACAGCCCCGATCCCGGCAGGCCAAGGGAAGCCACTCGATAGTGCTAGACCCGCGCCTCGACCGCTTTCGCGAGCACGCCGTAGCCGGCGGTGTTCGGGTGGATGTTCGGGCCCACCGGCGCGGGCGCGCACATGAACGTGAGCGAGCAGATGGCGGCCACGTTCACCGGCACCTCGGCGCCGCTGAAGTCCGTGGTGTGGAAGGCCGTCTCGACGTCGGCCACGGGCACGCGGGCCTGCGTGTACACCCCGCCGAGCACCGCGTTCACCTGCTGCAGCAGCTGCACCGACTGGCGCGCGAGGTCCTGTCCGGCCGGGCCCTGCAGGAACGAGGCGAGGAACGGGTCGTAGAGGTTCAGTCCCACGATCTTCGCGTGCGGATCGGCCTGGTGCAAGCGGCTCACGAGCACCGGCAGATCCGTCTGGATCGCACCGATGCCCTGCTGCACGCAGGCGAGGTCGATGCCGGTGGCGGACGCGCAGTCCTCGACGTTGGTCGCGCCGATCACGAGCGTCACCAGCTTCGTGTGGCCGCGGTGCGCCTTGAGGAACTGCTCGGCCGCGCTGATCTGCGAGGTCGCGCCGTGGCAGGTGCCGCCGGCGAGCATCGACGACGTCGTCTCGTCCGGGCAGCCCAGCTCGGTGAGCCGAAGGCCCTGGTGCCGCGCCACGACCGGGTCGAACCCCTGGTTCGTCGGCCGGCCGACACCGGCCGCGTCCGGCTGGAACCCGACCGCCAGCGAATCCCCCAGCGACAGGTAGTTCTCGGGCTGCGGGCACGCCGACGCCGTGCCCGCCACCGAAACGAATGCCGCGACGACGGCCGCCGCGATCCACCACTTTCTCATTTTTCTCCCCTGCCTCAACGATTTTCCGCGAGGCTAGCCACGCGGAAGACCGCGCTGCCGGGGCTGGAGTCCGAACGGGACCGTTCGGCCACGGTTTCCGGCCCGAATCGCCTTGGAGCTCCCTGGAGGTTTCAGAGCCGCCCGGCAGCCTTCAAGGCCAAGTACCGGTCGGCCAACGCCGGCGGCAGGTCCTCGGGCACGGCGTCCACCACGTCGACCCCGCGCCGGCCCAGCCGCGCGGTCACGGAAGCGCGCTCGGCCAGGGTTCGTTCGGCCGCGGCGGCGTCGTAGACCGATTCCGCGTCGCCGCGGCCGCGGGCCATTTCGGCGACGCGCGGGTCGGCCACGGAAGCGACGATCACCTGGTGGCGCGACGTCAACGAGCTCAGCACCGGGAACAGGCCCTCTTCGAGCGGCGCCGCGTCGAGGCCGGTCAGCAGCACCACCAGCGCGCGCCGTCGGGTGCGTTGCAGGACTTCGGCGACCAGGCCGCGCGAGTCGGTTTCCATCAGCGACGGTTCGAGCGGCGCCATGGCGTTCACGAGCGAAGGCAGCAGCGTCGTGGCTGAGGAACCGGGTACCGCGGCGCGCACGCGGCGGTCGTAGGCCAGCAGGTCGACGCGGTCTCCGGCGCGGGAAGCCAGTGCAGCCAGCAGCAGCGCGGCGTCCATGGCCGCGTCGAGCCGCGGCGCGTCGCCGACCCGGCCGGCCGAAACCCGGCCGGTGTCGAGCACCAGCACCACGTGCCGGTCGCGTTCGGGGCGCCAGGTCCGCACCATCACGTCGGCCGCGCGGGCCGTGGCGCGCCAGTCGATCGAGCGCACGTCATCGCCGGCCACGTATTCGCGCAGCGAGTCGAACTCGGTGCCCTGGCCGCGGATCATCACCGCGCTGCGGCCGTCGAGCTGTTGCAGCCGCGCCAGGCGCGAGGGCAGGTGCTTGCGGCTGTGGAACGGCGGCAGCACGCGCACCGCCCACGGCACCTCGTGCGAACCCTGCCGTGCCGCGAGCCCCAGCGGGCCGGTCGCGCGCACGGTCACGCGGAACGCGAGGCGGTCGCCGCGCCGCGTCGGCAGCATCACGGTGGTGACCACGCGCCGTTCGCCCGACGGCACGGAAATCCGGTGCCGGTCGTCGGCGCCCGCGCTCGGCGGCCACGCGTCGCGCAGCAGCCCGCGCACCGCGCGCCGGCCCGGGTTGGTCACGGTGAGCGTAACCTCGGCGGGTTCGCCGAGGCGCACGGAAGTGGTGCCACTGCGGGAAAAGCGCAGCGCGCGCACGCTGCCGGCGAACACCAGGTCCACGACCACCAGCACGATCAGCACCACGACAACGCCGAGCACGCCGGCGCCGGACGGGAACAGCAGCCCGACCACCAGCGCACCCAGCAGCGCCAGCAGCCCGAGCCGCCCGGTGAGGGCCACCGCTCAGCGCGGTACCGGCACGGAGGCCAGCACCCGGTCGAGGACCCCGTCGGCGGTCACGCCCTCGAGCTCGGCTTCGGGCCGCACGTCGAGCCGGTGCCGCAGCGCGGGGCGGGCCAGCGCCTTCACGTCGTCCGGCGTCGCGTAGTCGCGCCCGGCGAGCCAGGCCCACGCGCGGGTGACGGCGAGCAAAGCCGTTGCGCCACGCGGGGAAACGCCGATGCGCACGGCCGGCAGCTCACGCGTCGCGCGGCACAGGTCCACGACGTAGCCGATCACCTCGGGCCCGATCGTCACGCGGGCCACGGCCTGGCGCGCGGTCGCGAGCTGCTCGGCGCCGGCGACCGGCCGGATGCCGGCGGCGGCGAGGTCACGCGGGTCGAAACCCTGCGCGTGGCGCCAGAGGATGCCGATCTCGTCCTCGCGCGAAGGCGCCGGCATGGTGAGCTTGAGCAGGAACCGGTCCAGCTGCGCTTCCGGCAGCGGATAGGTGCCTTCGTACTCCACGGGGTTCTGCGTCGCGATGACCATGAACGGATCCGGCAGCGGCCGCGGCTGGCCGTCGATCGACACCTGCCGCTCCTCCATCGCCTCCAGCAGCGACGACTGCGTCTTCGGCGGCGTGCGGTTGATCTCGTCGGCCAGCATCAGGTTCGTGAACACCGGGCCCTCGCGGAAGGAGAACTCGCCGCTGTGCGCGTCGTACACGAGCGAGCCGGTGACGTCACCCGGCATCAGGTCGGGCGTGAACTGCACCCGGGTGGTCTTCAGGTCCAGCGAAGCCGCCAAAGCCCGCACCAGCAACGTCTTCGCGACGCCGGGCACGCCTTCCAGCAGCACGTGGCCGCGGCAGAGCAGCGCCAGGATGAGCCCGGTGACGGCGGCGTCGTTGCCCACCACGGCCTTGCCGACCTCGGTGCGCAGGGCGATCAACGCCGCGCGAGCGTCTTGGGCCTGACTCGGCGCCTGCGTCTGTTCGGTACTCAAGACCGCTCCACCTCTCGTTCCACGCTGTCCAGTTCGTCCGCCAGCCGCACCAGCCCGGCTTCGTCGCCCGGCGGCGGGCCGTAGAGCACGCCGCCGACTTCGACCGCGGTGCGCCCCGTGCGCGCGCTCACCGTCTCGACGACCGCGGCCGCCTCGGCATCGCGCGGCAGGCCCAGTCTCGTGCGCAGCCGCGCGCGGGCGGCTTCGCGCAACGTCTCCGCCGCGTGCCCGGCCGCGCCGCCGCGCCGGTAGAGCCGCGCGCGGCCCTCCGCCGTTTCGGCCGCCCGCACCACGATCGGCAGGGGCTCGCTCACCACCGGGCCGAGCCGCCGCGCACGCCACAACGCCAGCAGCACCACGGCGATCCCGAGCGTGAAGGCGCCGTAGCGCCAGCCGGGCGGGATGAGCTCGTAGAAGGACTTCTGCCCGCTGCCCAGCGCCGGGTCGGTCGGCGAGGGCACGTACCAGACCAGCCGCTGGTGATCACCGAGCAGCCGCATCCCGAGCGCGGCGTTGCCCTCGTCGGCGAGGCGGTCGTTGGTGAGCGGCGCGCCGGTGCCGAGCACGGTGACGGTGCCCGTGCGGTCGGCGACCTGCACGAACGTGGGGCTGTCGCCGTCGAGGTAACACTGGCGGGCTTCGGGGTCTTCGGTACGGAACCGCTCACCGCCGAGCGTCGCGCGACCGGCGCCGACGGCCGCGCCGACTGTGCAGCCGGGGTCGAGCGGGGCCACGTCGGACGTGCCGGCCGGGTGCACCGTCGGGAGCACTTCGGACAGCGCGCCCGGGCCGGGCGCGAGCAGCACGAGGTGCGCGACGCGGCGGCGCAGATCCCCGAGCCCGGCGCCCGGCACCTGGTCGGGCGAGGTGATCACGAGCGTGCCGCCGTCGGCCTGCTCCAGCGCTTCGGCGATGGTGTGGACGGGGCGCACGTCCACCCCTTCCTCCTGCAGCAGGTGCGCGAGCGCGTGGCTGCCGTTCGGTTCGTAGGAACCGGGTTCGAGCTCGCCGCTCGTCTGGTCACCGCGGCTGAGCACCAGCGCCAGCGCGACCAGCACGATGAGCAGCAGCAGCGCAAGCGGCACCCGCACACCGCGCCAGATCCGTCTGAGATCAGGGGAAACCGAAGTAGTCACGCGCCCACCAGCACCGGCCGCTCACGGCGGACGCGGTCGTCGAGGTCGGTCAGGGCGCGGTAGGCGGCTTCGGTGCCGGGCCGGCCGCCGTAGTGCACGTCGTCGAACTGCCGGGCGCCGGCCGCGAGGTCGGCGGCGACGTTCGGCAGCAGCCCGCCCGCTTCGGCGGCGGCTTCGTCGGCCGTGCGGCCCGAGCGCGAGTCGAGCAGCGCGCGTTCTTCGAGACCGCGCACGATCGCGCGGAAGCGTTCCCGCACGGCGTCGGCGAACTGTCCTTGCGCCGCGGCCTGCACGGCCGCCTTGCGGTACTCGTCGGCGCTGCGGCGCCGGCCCGAGAACACCTGCCGGGCCGCCTGCGCCGCGCGCCCGACCTTGCCCACGCGCAGCCGCACCACCACGATCAGCACGATCAGGAGCCCGATGATCAGCAGCAGCCCCAACGGTCCGCCCGGCACACCGGACAGGTTCGCCAGCAGCTCGCTGAACTTCTCCCCCAGCCAGTGCGCCACCTGCTGCAGCAGCCCGGGCCGCGCCGCCGCGTACGCCGGATCGGTGAGCTCCTGGATCGCTCGCAGGCGGGCCGGGTCCCGGTCGATGTCGACCGGGACGTCGGTGAGCAGGAACGTCACCACGCCTGCCGCGGCGCCGGCGGCGGGTTGAGGCCGGCGGCGCGCGCCAGCTCGATGTCCATGCCCTCGCGGCGCATCCGCTGGTCGATGTAGAGGACCACCGTGACCAGCGCCGTGAACGGCGTGACGATCGTGGACGAGATGACCGAGCCCACCGCGCTCAGCACCAGGCCGCCGGTGGTCTGGACCGGCACCGTGGCCTGCGGGTCGAACAGGCCCGCGAACGCACCCGAGCCCAGGTCGAACGGGATGCCGATGATCGCCGAGATCAGCCAGCCGATCACGCCGGCCAGCAGCAGGATGCCGAGCACCCGCCAGAACGCTCCCGACACGAGGGTGCGCGAGCGGCCGAACGCCTGGCGCACGGTGCCGCGCTCGAGGACCAGCGCGGGGCTCGCGAGCGCCCAGAACACGTACGGGATCACGGCCGGCAGCAGGCAGAAGATCGCGGCGACCATGGTGGCCAGCGCGTACAGGATCGTGAGGCCCAGCAGGGGAAGCAGGCGCGGGCCGGCTTCGTGCAGCGCCGTGCGGAAGTCGACCGGCCGGCCGAGCACCGCCTTGCCCATCACGACCGTGAGGAAACCGGTGAGGAACGTCTGGCCCAGCAGCGTGATGATCAGCGTGGGGATCAGCGACAACGCGGTGCTGCCGAGCAGGTTGTACATCGCGTCGAGCGCTTCCTGCTGCGTGGCGGCCGGGCCGAGCTGCGCGACGCGGTTGAGGTCGGGCTGCACCACCAGCTGCACGATCAGGGTCAGGCCGGCCACGATCACCGCGATGACCGCCGACATGCCGAGGATCAGCACCGGGTAGCGGCGGATGGCGGTGATCGCGCCGTCGAGGATGTCGCCGACGTTGAGCGGGCGCAACGAGATCACGCCGGGTTTGCCGAGACCGTGCGGAGTCCAGCCGCCCTGTTGGCCGTAGGCGCCACCGGGGTACTGCGGCATCGGCTGCTGGTACTGCGCGCCGGGCTGCTGCCAGCCACCGGACGGCGGTTGCTGCTGCGCGCCGGGCGACTGCCAGCCGCCGGAGGGCTGCGCGCCGGGTGTGGTGGCGTTCGGGTCGGCGCCGGGTGACTGCCACTGGCCGGCGGGCGGCTGCGTGCCGTCGGGCGCCGGGGAGGACGCGGTCTGTGGGTCGGCGCCGGGCTGCTGCGGGCTGCCGGGCTGTGCGCTCGTCGGCTGCTCGCTCGTGGGCTGCCCGTTGGTGGGCTGCGGCGGGTTCGCGGCCTCGGTGGCGCCCGGGGTATCGGGGCCGGTCGGTGCGGGGCCGGTCGGTTGAGGGCGCTGGAAGCCCTGGCTCGGGGTGGGCGCGTCGTCGTCGGGCGCGCCGGGCCCTCGCGAGCCGGGTGTGTCTGTCATCGAAGCCCCTCGTACTCACGACCCGTCACTTGCTGGCGCTCACTCTTCCAGAGGCGCCCAAACCGGGCCAGACCTGGGGTGACACCCGGGTCGGGTGACGGTGTCGGCACGAGTGCTGCGTGAGGCCCCCGTTCCCCCGATATGCTGAACGGAAGCCGGGGGCCGCCCGGCCCGTGCCGAGACCCTCCGGGACCGCCCTGATGACGCAACCGCCCTACGGCCAGGTGCCGCCTCGCGGGACCGTTCAACCGCCGCCGGTTCCCGGTCACGGGCCCGGCAGGCAGGGACCGCCGGGTTCCCCGCCACAGGGTCCGACAATGCAGGGTCCGACCATGCAGGGTCCGCCGGTTCAAGGCCCGCCGATGCCCGGTCCGGGCATGCAGGGTCCGCCCCGGCAGGGCCCGCCGCCGCAGAGTCCGTGGATGGGCCAGTACCCGCCGCAGCGCTTCCCGCAGCACCAGCAGAAGAAGTCGCCGGGCGCGATCATCGGCATCGCCTTGGGCGCGGTCACCGTGCTCGTGCTCGGGATCGTCGCGATCGTCGCGCTGAACCGGCCCAGCCCGAACGTGAACGCCACCGGCTACCAGAACCCGCCGGCACCCGCGCCGACCAGCCCGTTCGAGCTGCCGCCGAACAACGGCTCGTCGACCACCGCTTCCTCGGCGCCCAGCGAACCGACCGAGCCGAGCTCCGCCGGCCCGCAGAAGATCCTCAAGCTCGCCGATCACCCGATCCTGCAGGACCCCAACGCCGGGCTGCAGAACCGCGTCTGCGACCTGCCGGGCTGGCAGAGCACGCAGTCGGGCGCCGAAGCGTTCTTCACCGCGGCCAGCAAGTGCCTCGACGCGGCGTGGGGCCCGTTCCTCGAGGCCTACGACCTGCCGTTCACCCCGCCCGCGCTGCACTTCCCCACCGGGCCGAGCTTCGAGACCGCGTGCGGCACGATCCAGGTCGGCATCGCGACGGCGGCGTACTACTGCGAGGACAACCTGTACGTGCCGTTCGCCGGACTGCAGACCGACCAGTACGGCAACAACCCCGGCGTCTACCTGGCGTTGTTCGCCCACGAGTACGGCCACCACGTGCAGGAGGTCGCCGGGATCATGGACGCCGCGTGGCAGAAGATCTACGCGGCCGGCCAGACCAGCCCCGAGGGCCTCGAAATGTCCCGGCGCAAGGAACTGCAGGCCCAGTGCTTCTCGGGCATGTTCCTCGGCGCCCACGTGGACCAGGGCGGCACGATCACCCGCGACATGTACAACAAGGCCTGGAACGACCAGGAAACCCGCGGCGACAACACCTCGCACAGCCACGACCACGGCACCAACGCCCACTACGCCTACTGGTGGCGCCAGGGCGCGAAGGCCAACCGCATCGCCGACTGCAACACCTTCGCCGCACCGTCCTCACTGGTCAGCTGACGCCGCCCCATCGAGTCGGGAAGCTCAGTGCAGGAGAGCGAGCTTTCCGGGGCCCTTGATGAAGAGGAACGCGTACGTGCCGCCGGCGAAGCACGCGAACACGAGCAGCACGAGCGCGATCGGCCCGCGGGAGTCCTGAGCGCCTGCCGAAGTGTCGGCCGCGCTCACGGTGAGCGGGCCCTCGGCCGGTGCGTCGACCGGCACGCCGACCTCCACGCGTTCGCCCTTCGCGTGGCCGCAGCCGTTGAGGGTGCCTTCGCGCGGCTTGCCGCCGAGGCTGAACGTGACGGACTCGACCGGATTGCCCGCCGAGCACTCGGCCGGTTTGGTCACCTCGGCCTGCACCGGTGCGCCGGAGTCGGTGCCGGCGATGCCGAACAGGCCCGGCCCCGCGAGCCAGGCCAGCACCACCACGAGCACGCCGACGGCGGCCGGGATGCCCACCTGCAGCCACCTCTGGACTGAGGTCTTGCTCGTGAGGTCGGAGAGCTGCACGTCGCCATGGTTCCAGATCCACGGGGCAAAACCCAGTGAGGTCCGGGCGGCGCCCCGTCACGGTGCGCCGATCACCGGTCACCCGGTGATCAAGATTCAGCGGTCAGGTCACAGCTCGGCAGTCACGGCTCAGCGGTCGGACTCGACCTTGTCCGCCGTGGTCACCTTCTTGACGTACAGCAGCCGGTCGCCGGGTTCCAGCGCGTCGGCCTGCGGGGCGTCGACGCGGAAGAGCACGCCGTCGCGGACCACGCCCAGCACGATGTCCGGCAGGTGCCGCGGTGAACCGCCCTCCTCGGACCGCTCCACGGCGCGCTCGGCGATCGCCAGGCCCGATTCCGGCGTGATGAGGTCCTCGACCATGTCGACCACCAGCGGCGTGGACGTGGCCATGCCCAGCAGCCGCCCGGCCGTCTCGCTCGACACCACGACCTGGTTCGCACCCGACTGCTTGAGCAGGTGCACGTTTTCCGCTTCCCGCACCGACGCCACGATGTGCGACTTCGGTGCCAGCTCGCGCGCGGTGAGCGTGACCAGCACGGCCGTGTCGTCGCGGTTCGGCGCCACCACCACGGCCTTCGCGTGCTGGACGCCGGCCACGCGCAGCACGTCGGCCCTCGTCGCGGACCCGTGCACGGTGACCAGGCCCATCGCGCTGGCCGCCTCCAGCGCCTGCTGGTCGGTGTCGACCACGACGATGCGGCTGGCCTGCACCTCCTCGTCGCCGAGCAGCGCGTTGACAGCCGATCGGCCCTTGGTGCCGAACCCGACGACGACGGTGTGGTCGCGCACCTTCGTCCTCCACTTCTGGATCTTGAATGCCTGCCGGGAGCGCTCGGTGAGCACCTCCAGCGTGGTCCCGACGAGGACGATGAGGAAGAGCACGCGCAACGGCGTGATGATGAGGACGTTCACCAGCCGTGCGGACGCCGAGGCCGGCGCGATGTCGCCGTAGCCGGTCGTGGAGAGCGAGACGGTGGAGTAGTAGATCGCGTCGAGGAACGAGACCCCGTCGCCGTTCACGTCGCGGTAGCCGCCGCGGTCGGCGAACACGATCAGCACCGTGGCCAGCAGGGCCAGCAGGGCGCCGATGATCCGCTTCACGATCGACCGCATCGGGCTCGACGTGAACTCCGGCATGCGGATCACGCCGACGAGCTCGTGGTCGGGGCGGTCGTTGAGCCGGACGTTCAGGGGCAGCCGCTTGAGGGCTTTCATGCACCGGCTCCCCGCGGGTGTTCGGCGTCACTCACAGCGGGGAGGATAGCCGAAGGTCATCGCCCGCACACCCGTTCCGATGATCACGTTGTGGCAGGCTGGGCCCATGTCCGACTCGAAGCGGCCCCAGCGGCCCGCCTACTGGCTGGCCGGTTTCCTCGCCTCCGCCGGTGTCATGCACTTCGTGCGCCCCAAGCAGTACGACGCGCTGGTTCCGAAGGAGCTTCCCGGTGAGCGTCGCCAGTGGACCTACGCCTCGGGGGCCGTGGAGCTCGGCGTGGCGGCCGCGATCGCGCTGCCGAAGACGCGGCGGCTGGGCGGGTTCGCGGCGGCGCTGCTGTTCGTCGGCGTGTTCCCGGGCAACGTGAAAATGGCGCTGGACTACGAACGCACCAAGAAGCCGCTGCAGGTGCGCGCGGCCGCGTGGTTCCGCCTGACGGCACAGTGGCCGCTCGTGAAGTGGGCGCTGGCGGTGCGCGACAACGCTTGATCGGGCACGCCGATCAAGCGCCGGTCACTCCCGCGGCACGCTGCGCAGCAGGTCGCGCAGGCCTTCGGCGTCGAGGAGATCGGCGGGGCTGAGCGTGTACGCGTGGCGCACGTAGTGGAACGCCGCGCGGACGCGCTCCACCGGCACGTTCTTCAGCGCCGCCCAGGCGAGCCGGTACGCGCCGAGCTGCACGGCCAACGCCGGCAGCCGCTCGGACGAGGGCACGGAACCGGTTTTCCAGTCCACCACCGTCCAGCCGCCATCCGGGTCGGCGTACACGGCGTCCATCCGGCCGCGCACGGTGACGCCCTCCACGTCGGCCGAAAACGGCACCTCCACGGCCAGCGGCACGCGCTCGGCCCACTCGCTGCGTTCGAAGGCTTCCTGCAACGCCTCGAAATCGGAATCGGGCGCCTCACCGAGGTCGGCGGCACCCGGCAGGTCGTCGATGTCGAGCAGGCCCTCGCCGGAGAACCGTTGTTCGAGCCAGGTGTGGAACGCGGTGCCGCGGCGCACGAACGTGTTGGGCGGCAAGGGAAGCGGTCGCCGCAGCTTGCGGGCGAGCGCTTCGGCGTCGGCGGCGAGCTCCACGAGCTGGCTCACCGAGAGCTGCGCCGGCAGCACCACCCGGTCCACTGTGTTCTGCGCGCGGGCGCGTTCGGCGAGCAGCACGTCGGTGTCGGCCGCCCAGCCGTCAGGGTCTTCCGGGTCGACGTCGTCCTCGTCGTCCTCTTCGTCGCCGTCCGCGTGGTTTTCCT
Source organism: Amycolatopsis rhabdoformis (assembly GCF_035918295.1). Taxonomy (GTDB): domain Bacteria; phylum Actinomycetota; class Actinomycetes; order Mycobacteriales; family Pseudonocardiaceae; genus Amycolatopsis; species Amycolatopsis rhabdoformis. Next base: position 9,269,983 of record NZ_CP142149.1, on the reverse strand, counting down.
CGACGTCGTAAGGCTCGTCGTCGAATTCGTCCGGCTCGGGCGGTAGCGGCACTTCGTCGTCTTCGGCCACTCCGAGCAGTTCCGGCTGATCAGGCTCGGCCGGCGCGTCCGGTGCTTCCGGCGTCCCGGGCGTCTCGGGCGTTTCCGGCAACGCCGCCATGGCCGCGAACACCATCTCGACGCCGGTCGACACTCCCGTGCGCCGGTCGCCGAGCGGGTCGACAGGCCAGCTCGCCTTGCGCGAGTCCGTGACCAACGGGTTCTCGTCGTCCTCGCCGGGTTCCTCGGCCCACAGGTCGAGCACGCCGATCGGCGGGTCGGCCTCGCGCAGCACGTCGGCGATCTCCGCGAGGAACACCGAAGGCCCCTTCGCGCGCGTGCTGCTTTCGTTCCACCAGTGGCCGGACACGATCAGTGCGCGTTCCGACCGCGTGAGCGCGACGTAGCAGAGCCGGCGTTCCTCGTCGGCTTCCCGCTCGGCGAACCCCTCCTCGTGCAGTTCGAGGCCTTCCTGTACCTCCTTGCGGTCGAACCCCGCCGACACGCGCAGCTCCGGCAGGTCGGCCGAGTCGCCCCGCAGGATCGCGGGCAGCGACGTCGAGGTGCGCAGCCAGGACGAGGACCGGCGCTTGCTCGGGAACACGTCGGCCACGAGGTGCGGCACGGCCACGACCTCCCACTCGAGCCCCTTGGCCGAGTGCACGGTGAGCACCTGCACGCGATCGGGCACCACCTCGACCTCGCCGGGGGTGAGGCCGTCTTCCGCGTGCGCGGCCGTGTTCAGGTAGTCCACAAAGGACAGCAGGGTCGCGGTCGGCGCCGTCTCGGCGTAGTCGGTCACGACCTCGGCGAACGCGTCGAGGTGCGCGCGCCCGGCCGAGCCGGGGCGGGCCAGCGACTCGACGTCGAGCAGCATCGTGCGTTCGACGTCGGCCACCAGCTCGGGCAGCGACTGGTCGAGGCGGCGGCGCAACGCGGCCAACTCGGCACCGATCCGGCGGATGCGCCGGTAGCCGTCCTCGGAGTAGCGCTCGGGCCGGCCGGGTTCGTCCACGGCGTCGATGAGGCCGGCCTGCTCGGCGCGTTCGGTGACCAGCGCCGGTTCGTCTTCGGACTCGGTCTGCGGCACCGGCGAGGAGAGCTCGCCGGCGCGCCGCCACAGCGCCGCCAGGTCCGCCGCCGCGAGCCGCCAGCGCGCGCTGGTGAGCAGGCGGGCGGCCGCGCTGCCGGCCAACGGGTCGGCCAGCACCCGCAGCGTGCTCACCAGGTCGGCGACCTCGGGTTCGTCGAGCAGCCCGCCGAGGCCGACGACCTCCACCGGCAGGCCACGCATCCGCAGTTCGGCCGCGATCGGCGCCATGTCCGCGCGCCGGCGCACCAGCACCGCGGCCGTCGGCGGCTTGCCGGTCTCCTCTTTTTCGGCGTGCCAGCGGCGGGCCAGCGCGTCGGCCGCCCACTCGCGTTCGGCGCGCACGTCGGGCAGCAGCGCCACGGCGATGTCGGCCGGCCCGGCGCCGGCGCGCGCCCGCAGCGGTTCGACGCCCAGGCCGCGTGACCGCAGCGGCTCGGCCACGGCGTTGGCCAGGTCCAGGATCTGCGGCGGGTTGCGGAAGCTCGTGAGCAGGCCGAACTCGTGCGCGGGCGCGAGCTGTCCGTCGACGCGGCGCGGGAAGTCGGTGGTGAAGCGCGGCAGGTTGGCGGCCGAAGCGCCGCGCCAGCCGTAGATGGCCTGAGCCGGGTCGCCCACGGCCGTGACCGGCATCGGCGCGTGGTCGCCGCCGCCGAACAGCGACCGCAGCAGCACGCGTTGCGCGTGGCCGGTGTCCTGGTACTCGTCGAGCAGCACGGCGCCGTAGCGCTCGCGTTCGCCGGTGATCACGGCCGGGTAGCCGTCGGCGAGCTGCGCCGCGAGCGACATCTGGTCGGCGAAGTCGAGCGCGCCCTCGGCCCGCTTGCGCCGGTGGTAGGCCTCGACGAGCGGCAGCAGCGCGAGCCGGAACCGTTGCGCCGCCACCACTTGCTGCAGCTTCTGCGACAGCGCCGCCTGCTGGCCCTTGGCGCGCGGCGCGCTCTCGATCACCTCGCACAGCCACGTGGTGTACTCCGCGAGCCGCTCGGTCGACACGAGGTGCTCCCCGAGCTCACCGGCCAGCGCGAGCAGCTGCGCGGTGACCGAGGACGGCACGCGGTCGGTGTCGAGGTCATCGTCCCAAGTGGACACCACGCGGTGCGCGAGCTGCCAGGACGAGGTCTCCGACAGCAGCCGCACGCCCGGCTGCACCGGCAGCCGCAGGCCGTGTTCGGACAGCAGCCGCCCGGCGTAGGCGTGGTACGTCAGCACGGTGGGCTCACCGGCGACGACCGTGGCGCGCAGCCCGCCCGACGGGTCGAGTTTCTCCAGCAGCCCCGACCCGGCCAGCCGGCGCAGCCGCGCGCGCACGCGTTCGCCGAGCTGGCGCGCGGCCTTGCGCGTGAAGGTGAGGCCCAGCACGCGTTCGGGGCTCACGATCCCGTTGGCCACCAGCCACACCACGCGCGCGGCCATCGTCTCGGTCTTGCCCGCGCCGGCGCCCGCGACGACCAGCGACGGCTCGACCGGCGAGGCGATCACGGTGGCCTGCTCGGGCGTGGGGCGGTGCAGGCCGAGCGCGTCGGCGATCTCCGCGGGCTCGACCGGGTTGGCGATGAGCCGGAAGCTCACGGGCCGGTCACCTGCCTGCCCTCGGGCCGGAGCGGGCAGCAGCCGCGCGCGGGGCAGCGGTCGCAGTCGGGGTTTTCGTGGGCCTGGTACCCGGGTCCGGCCGCCGAGGCCGCGGCCGAGCGCACGAGGTCGAGCCACTGCCGGCCGCCGTCGTCGTCGAGCGGCGGCTGGTCGCGCTGGGTCGCGCCGGTCTTGTTGTTGGTCTTCGCCACGTACACCAGCCGCGCGCCGCCCGGCGTGTTCTTGCCCTCGATCGCGCCGAGCAGCACGGCGAGCTGGTACGCGGCGAGCTGCGGGTGCTGCTCGGCGTCGGCGCTGGACACCGGCACCTTGCCGGTCTTGATGTCCACGATCACCGGCCGGCCGTCCTTGTCGAGCTCGACCCGGTCGACGCGGCCGCGCAGCATTACGCGCACCTCGTCGTCGCCCATCGGCAGCTCCACCTCGATGTCCTGCTCGACGCCGGCCTCGATCAGTTCCTTGCGGCTGCCTTCGAGCCACGCCACGAAGTTGCGCAGCATCTGCTCCACGCGGTTGCGTTCGCGGCGCGAGAACCAGGGCGCGCCGGCGTCGACCCGCACCCACGCGTCGTCGAGCGCGGACTGGATCTGGTCCTCGGTGCGCCCGCCCGCCACGGCCTGCGCGAGGCCGTGCACCAGCGTGCCGGTCACGGCCGCGAGCTGCGCGGGGTCACTGCCGCCGTGGCGCTCCACCAGCCAGCGCAGCGGGCACTTCACCAGAATTTCCACTGTGGACGGTGAGATGCGCATGAGGTCACCGGGTTTGTGCACCGGCTCGTCGGTGGACGACGGGAGCAGGCCGTACCAGGTACTCGGGTGCGCGCCGGGCACACCGGCGTCGGCCAGCCGCGCGAGTTGCTGGGCCGCACGGTCGCGCCGCTCGGGCGTGGCCTTGTCGTCGCACACGACCTCCCGCAGCTCGCCGACGAGCTCGGCCAGCACCAGCGAGCGGCCCGGCGGCTTCATGCGCGAGTCGAGCGCGCCGTCGTCGGCGCCGTTCTCCTCGAGGTCGTCGAGGAACCGCGAAGGCTGCTCGTCCTCGCCCGCCACGGCCGTGACCAGCAACGTGCGCCGCGCGCGAGCGGCGGCGACGTAGAACAGGCGCCGTTCCTCGGCCAGGATCGGAGCGATGGCCGACACCTTGTCGCCGTCGTCCACCCCGGACAGCAGGTCGACGAGCCGCTCCACGCCGAGCAGCGAACCGCGTAGCCGCAGGTCCGGCCACGCGCCTTCCTGCACGCCCGCCACGGCCACGACCGTCCACTCGCGACCCGCGGCCGCGTGCGCGGTGAGCAGCGACACGCCCTCACCCGGGATCGCGGCCGGCGCCAGCGTGTCGCCCGCGATGTTCTGCGACGACAGGTAGTCGGCGAACGACGCGACGCTCGCGCGGGGCAGCCGGTCGACATACCGACCGGCGGCGTCGAACAACGCCACCACGGCGTCGAGGTCGCGGTCGGCCTGCGCGCCGAGCGAACCACCGCGGTCGACGAACCGCAGCAGCCGCTCCTGCAGCCCGCTGGCCTCCCACAGCTCCCACAGGACCTGTTCCACGCCTTCGCCGCGCACGACCGCCTGGTGCGTGACGCTCAGCAGCTTGCCGACGCGGCGCACCGGCGTCGCCTCGGCGTCGGCGAGCCCGGCCAGGATGTCGCCGCCGCGCAGGGCTTCCACGAGCAGCTCGTCGCTGGCGCGCTGACCGCCGCCGGCCAGCTCGAGCCGACGCAGGCCGCGGCGCACCCGGCGCAGCGCGAGCGGATCGGCGCCACCGAGGGTGGAGGACAGCAGCATTTCCGCGAGGTCGACGTCGAGCAGCTCCGGCTCGGCCGCGATCCGCAGCACCGCCAGCAGCGGCCGCACGGCGGAGTGCTTGGCCAGCGGCAGTTCCTGCGTCGCGGAACCGATCGGTACGCCGGCCGCCCGCAACGCGCGTTGCAGCACCAGGAAGGTGCGGGCCGGCGAGCGCACGAGCACCGCCATCTCCGACCACGGCACGCCGTCGACGAGGTGTGCGCGGCGCAGCTGGTCGGCGATCCAGCTCGCCTCGGCCGCCGGCGTCGGCATCAGCCGCACCCGCACCTTGCCACCGCGTTTACCCTGCGGCGAAACGAGTTTCCGGTGCTGCGACGCGCCCGGCAGCGTGGCGCCGAGCTTCGTCACGGCCTCGCGCACGGCCGGGGCGAGCCGGTGCGAGGTGATGAGCGTGACCGTGCGGTCGCCCTCGGTGTCCGCGTCGGCGAACAGCCGCGGATCGGCGCCGCGGAAGGAGAACACGGACTGGTCGGGGTCGCCGGCCACCACGAACTCGGCCGCCGTCTGCCCGATCTGGCGGATCAGCTGGATCTGCAGCGGGTCGAGGTGGTGCGCGTCGTCCACGAAGAGGTGGCGCACGCGGCCGCGCTCGCGCTGGCGCAGCTCCTCGTCGTCTTCGAGCGCCAGCAGCGCCGAGGTGACCAGCTCGGCCGCGTCGAGCGCCGGGGCGCTGCGCACGCCGAGCGCGTTGCCGCCCGCGCCCTGCAGCTGCGTGACCTCCTCGTACTGGGCCCAGAAGTGCCCGGCCGCCACCCACTCCTCACGGTCCTTGCGGTGTCCCAGCTCCACGAGGTCCTCGGGGCCGAGCCCGCGTTCGGCCGCGCGCATCAGCAGGTCGCGCAGCTCCTCGGCGAAGCCCGGCACCAGCAGCGCCGGCCGCAGCTGCGCGGGCCACTCGGGCGCGCCGATCTCGAGGTCGCCCTGCAGCAGCTCGCGCACCACCACGTCCTGCTCGGCACCGGCGAGCAACCGCGGCGGCGGTAGCTCTTCCGCGCGCGCTTCGAGGCGCAGCAGTGAAAACGCGTACGAGTGGACCGTGCGCACGAGCGGCTCGCTCACCGTGCGCGGCAGCGGCGACGACTGCTCGGGGTCGGTGGTGAGCCGGCGCGTGATGTCGGCCCGCAGCGCGTCGGCCGCGCGGCGCGAAGCGGTGAGCACGAGCACGCTCTCGGGGTCGGCGCCGTCGGCGATGCGCCGGGCGGCCGCGGTGGCGAGCAAGGTCGTCTTCCCGGTGCCGGGGCCGCCGAGCACACGGAGGAACCCGGCGGGTGCGGACAGCAGCCGGCGCGCGCCGTCGTCCCAGGTGAACGTGGGTGCGCCGGTGGCGGGCGGGCGCACGAGCCGCGCCTGTCCCTGCACCTTTCCGTGCGCCGTTCTCCGCCCGTTCACGTCATTGATGGAAGCACGCCGCCACGCACGGGTGGCGCACCGGCACGCAGTTGGCGGCCGGTGGTCGAAACTGTCGGTGGGTTGCGGCACAGTGCTCGTGTGGACGACGAACTGCACGAGCGGATCCGGGCGGTCATCAGCGACGTGCCCGCGGGCACCGTCTCGACCTACGGTGACATCGCGGCGCTCAGCGGCGCGCCGTCCCCGCGCATGGTCGGGCGCGTGCTCGCCGAGGACGGGCACGACCTGCCGTGGCAGCGGATCCTGCGCGCCAACGGCACACCGGCACCGCACCTGGCCCACGAGCAGCTCGCGCGGCTGCGCGCGGAAGGCGTGCTCGCCGACGGTCAGCGCGTGAACCTGCGCGAGTACCGCTGGCGGCCGGAGGGACTGGAGGACAAGGAGCCGGAGGGACTCTTTTAAAACCTGCGTCATTGAGGTTAGGTTTGCCTAATGGCATTGCTGACTGCGCACCGCGGCCGGGTCACCGCGGTCCGGCGGGTCACCCCGCACATGGCCAGGGTCACGTTCGACTGCGCCTCGCTCGCCGCGACCGAAGGCTTCGGACCCGACGCGTACCTGAAGATGTTCTTCCCGCTCCCCGGCCAGGACGAGCCGCAGCTTCCGCCCGCGCCGTCCGGCGGCGACGTGATGTCCTGGTACAAGACCTACCTCACGATGCCCGACGAGGTCCGGCCGCCGATGCGCACCTACACCGTGCGCGCGCTGCGGCCCGCGGTCGGCGAGGTGGACATCGACTTCGTGCTGCACGACGACAACCTGGGCCCGGCCTCGGCGTGGGCCGCGCGGGCGGCGGCCGGCGACCGTGTGGCGTTCGTGGGGCCGCACAGCCTTTACGAGGTCCCGGCCGGCGCCGAGTGGCAGCTGCTCGTCGGCGACGAGACGGCCCTGCCCGCCATCGGCGCGATCGTGGAGAACCTGCCGCGCTCGGCCCGGGCGTCGATCTACGTCGAGATCCCCGACCGCGCCGAGCGCCAGACGTTCGACACCGCCGGCGCCGTCGAGCTGCACTGGGTCGTGCGCGGTGCCCGGCCCCACGGCGAAGCCCTCCTCGACGCCGTCCGCGCGGCCCAGCTGCCAGGCGGCGCGCCGTACGCCTGGGTTTCGGGTGAGGCCGGCGTGGTCAAGCACGTCCGCCGGCACCTCGTGCGCGAGCGCGGCTTCGACAAGGACACGATCTGCTTCACCGGCTACTGGCGCCACGGCCTGAGCGAGGAAGCCGTCGGCCGAGAACGGGTGGAAGCGGCTTCCTAGGCTTCGGCCAGGACCTGTTCGCGCAGGATGTCGGCGTGGCCGCAGTGCTGAGCCAGCTCCCGCAGCACCTGCAGGTACACCCAGTGCAGCGTGCGCGGGCCGCTGCGGTGGCCGGTCACCACGGTGTCCAGCGGCAGGTCCGCCACCGCCTTCCGGGCCGTCGCGCACGCTTCGCGGTGCGCGGCCGTGATCGACGCGATGGTGTCGTCGGCGGTGAGCCGGAACGACTCGTCCGGGCTGCGCACCAGGCCGAGGTCGTGGCGGGAGGTGCCGCCCACGCACTCCTCGAACCACACGCGCTGCATCCACGTCACGTGCTTGATCAGCCCGAGCGGCGTGGTCGCCGACGGCACGAGGGAGCGGCGGGCCTGCTCCTCGGTGAGCCCGTCGAGCGTCCGCTCGATTCCCGCGCGGTACTCCTCGACGAACGTGTCCAGCTGCGTGCGCTCGTCGTCCAGCAGCACGTCGAACGAACCCATCAAGCCCTCCCGAGCGTCGAGACCACGAGTTTCACCAGCGCACCGAGCCGTTGCCGGTCCGGCTGCACGGTCGGAATGCCGCGCGCTTCCAGCGGCACCGCCGTGACCGGCCCCACGCAGAACGTGCTGACCTCGCCGTGGCGCAGCACGTCGAGCGCGCCGGTGTCGGCGATGAGCGTGAGGAAGTTGGTGGCGGCCGGGGCGCTGGTGAACACGAGCGCGTCGAGCTCCGCCGACAGGATGTCGTGCGCCAGCGAGAAAACCGGCGCGGTGTTCGCGGGCGAGTGCCAGCGGTAGGGCTGCACGGCGAGGACGTCGGCACCCACGAGCTGGTCGGTGAACTCCGGCAGCGCCGAGCCGTGGAGCTGCACGGCGATCCGCGCGTCCATGACACCCGCCGCGACCAGCGCGGAGAACAGCTCGGCGTTGCTCTCGTTCGGCGCCGAGTACTCCTCGCGCAGGCCCGCACCCCGAACCGCGCCCACGGCTTTCGGGCCGCGCGCGAACACGCGGGACGCGCCGAGCACGCTGAGCAGATCGTCCTTCAGCCCCCAGCCGTCGGCGGCGGCGAGCCAGCCGCGGAAGCCGGCTCCGGTGGTCACGGCGGTGAAGGTGACGGGTGCGGCGAGCACGGCTTCGGTGTCGCGCCGCAGCTCGGGGTCTTCGGCGAGCGGCACGATCGTGATGGTGGGCGCGTGGCGCACCTGCGCGCCGTAGCGCAGCAGCGCCGAGATGAGGTCGTCGGCGCGGCGCTCGGCCGTGACGCCGATCCGCACCCCGTCGAGCTCACCCATACGTCGCCCCCATCTCCCTGATCGCGTCCGCGACCTGCGCGCGCAGGTCGGCCGGTTCGAGCACCTCCAGGTGCGGCCCGAACCGCAGCAGCTCGCCGATCGCGGGTTCCCCCGGCTCGACCGGCAGCGGCATCGTGAGCCAGCCTTCCGCATCGGGCCGCGCGCCGCCATCAAGAGCTTCGCGCAACGCCCGCGCCCCCACGCTGCCCGCGTAGAACGGCAGCAACCCCTGCGCCCGCGGCGAAAGGCGCACGGTGGCCAACCGCGAGTACATGCGCTGCTCGAACTGCTCCGACCACTCCTGCCAGTAGCGCGGCAGGTCGAAATCGGCCGGTCGCTCGAACAGCTCCCCCAGGTCGGTCAGCTCGCGGATGCGCGAGATCCGGTAAGTGCGATCGGTCCCCTCGCACCTACCGGCGAGATACCAGTTGCCCGCCTTCAGGATCAGGCCGAGCGGCTCCAGCACCCGCTCGACCTCACGCTGCCCCCAGCGTTCGTAGCGGATCCGCACGCGGTGGGCCGACCACACGGCCTCGGCGACGTCGGCCAGCACCGGCAGGCTCTCGATGCCGCGGTGCCAGCCGGGCACGTCGAGGTAGAACCGCTCGGCGACGCGACCGGCCCGGCTGCGCAGCTCCTTGGGCAACGCGGCGTAGAGCTTGAGCTGCGCCGCCGCCAGCACCGTGCCGAGGCCCAGCTCGGCGGCGGCCACGGGCAGGCCGGCCAGCGACAGCGACTGCGCCTCCTCCTCCGTGAGGCCGGTCAGCCGGGTGCGGTAGCCGTCCACCAGCTGGTAGCCGCCGGTGCGGCCGCGATCGGCGTACACCGGCACGCCCGACGCCGACAGCGCGTCGATGTCGCGGTACACCGTGCGCACGGAGACCTCGAGCTCGGCGGCCAGCTCCTCGGCCGTCATCCGGCCGCGGTTCTGCAGCAGGAGCAGCACGGTGAGCAGGCGGGACGCACGCATCTTTCGAGTATGCGCGCAAAACCTGACACAAGCTGACAGGTATGCGCGGTTGAGTGGTCCGCATGAACACGTTCAGCATGAAGAACTGGGACGAACACATCGTGAGCGGCCAGGAAGGCGAGCCGCGCGTGGCGTACGCGCACGCCACGATGGAGTACACCGGCGTGATCGAAGGTGAGTCGATCTGCGATTACCTGCTGTACTACGCGGGCGAAGGGTACGACGGCGGCGACACCACGTCGCCGAGCTTCGAGCGCTTCGACGCGACCGTGGCCGGTCGCCGCGGCACGTTCGTGGTCCGGCACGAGACCGGCTTCGACCCGGCGGGCATCCGGTCGACGTTCGAGGTGGTGGCGGGCTCGGCGACCGGCGAGCTCACCGGCCTCACCGGCTCGGGCTCGGGCTCGGTGAAGGGCACGATGGGTGAGCCGACGATGTCGTACACGTTCGACCACGCGCTGAGCTGAGGAGGCCGCTGTGCTCGAGGTGTCACGCAAGCAGGTGCTGGCCTACCGGATCGCGCGGCACGGGCTGCACCGGACGGAGCAGGACCCGGTGGCTTCGCCGCAGTTCGACCTCGGCCTGCAGGACAGCATGCGCGACACCGCGGTGCTCGCGCTCGCCGCGCGCTCGGCCGGTGAGGTCACGCCGACGACGCTGGTCGACGATCCGCGCGTGGTCCTCGTGTGGTCGCACCGCGGTGCGCCGCACTTCCACCGGCGTGACGACCTGCGGGAGCTCACCACCTCGCTGATCCCTCTCGACGACGCCGACGCGCTGGCCCGGATGTTGTGGCAGAAGAAGGAAATCGGGGCCACGGGGGTGCCCGCGTCGGAGGTGCTCTTCACCGCGGCGAAGGCCATCCGCAAGGTCGTGAAGGAACCGATGTCGAAGGGTGCGGTGAGCGCCGCCGTCACGCGCGAGCTGCCCGAGGCGTACTCGCGCTGGTGCCGGCCCTGCAACGCCACGCACATCCAGGAGCAGCTCATGCGCCTGGCGACCCTCCACGGCGGCGTGCGCCTCGAAGCCGACCAGTCGCCCGCCACGCTCGCGCCGCTGGAGGGCCGCGCCCGCCTGCGCACCACCCCGGACGCGGCCGCCGTGTCCCGCGTGGTGCGCGGCTACCTGACCGTGAACGGCCCGGCCACCCAAGGCGACGCGGCCGGCTTCGTCGGCACCGCGAAAACGGCCCTCACACCGGCCTGGCCCGAGGACCTGACCGAGGTCAGCGTGGACGGACGGAAGACGTTCCTGCCGACGGCCGAGGTGTCGGCGCTGGAAAACCCGCCGGCGCCGTCGATCGTGCGGCTGCTGCCGCCGCTCGACCCGTTCACGCAGGCCCGCGACAAAACCGTGCTGGTGCCGGACAAGGCGCGCGCGAAAGAGGTGTGGAAGATCCTCGGCAGCCCCGGCGCGCTCCTGGTGGACGGCGAGCTGATGGGTGTGTGGCGCACCCGCGGTTCGGGCAAGCGGCTCGCCTTCACGATGACCGCGTTCGACCCGCTGCGCGCCACCGATCGCGCCGCCGCCGAGGAAGAGGCGGAGCGGGCCGCGAAGGCCCGTGGCTATGCCGATCTTTCCGTGACCTGGGCTTGATTCGGTCCGGCCTGATCAGTCCACTTCGGACAGCCGGGCCGTGAGGTCGTCGACGAACCGGTTCAGCAGCGCGCCGAACGTGCGCTGGTCGTCGATCGACCATTCGGCCACGGCCTCGGTGAACCAGCTCAGGATCGTCTGCAGGTACCGGCCGGCCGCGGCGGCGCCGTCCGGCGTGAGCTCGATGAGGCGGGCGCGCTGGTCGTCCGGGTCGGTCACGCGCTGCACGAGGCCGCGCTTCTCCAGCTCGTGGAGGTGGCGCGTCACGTGCGGGCCGACCACCTGCATGCGCGTGGCGATCTCGCCGACGCGCAGCGGTTTTCCGGCCATCTGCAGCGTGATGATCACGGTCAGCGCGGGCCGGTCCAGCGCCAGGCCGGCCTGCTCCATGGCGCGTTCGGCGAGGTGGCTGCGGTTGAGCACGGTGCTCAGCTGCATCAAGCGCGGCAGGACCGTCATGGGGTCGAGCCGACCGTCTGTGTCGCTCATCACACCTCTTACATACCTAAGTTAGTTATATAGTTGCCTCATGGACAGCGTGAGGCAAGAGCCCCGTGCGGCCGCAATAAGCATACCTAACTTAGCTATCGAGGAGACACCATGACCACCGTTCTGATCTCCGGCGCCAGCATCGCCGGCCCCGCGCTGGCCTACTGGCTGCGCGACTACGGCTTCGACGTCACCGTCGTCGAAAAGGCGAGCGCGCTGCGCGGCGGCGGCTACCCCATCGACATCCGCGGCACGGCGCTCGGCGTCATCGAGCAGATGGGGCTGATGCCGCGGCTGCGCGAAGCCCACGTGAACACCCGCCGGATCAGCTTCCTCGGCGCCGACGGCACCACGGTCGCGGCACTGCGCCCGGACGCGATCGTCGGCGGCGAGGGCGGCGACCTCGAGGTGCGCCGCGGTGATCTCGCCGAGCTGCTCTACGGCACCATCCGCGACGACGTCGAGTTCCTGTTCGACAACACCATCACCGCGCTCGACGACCGCGAAGACGGCGTCGCCGTGACCTTCCGCAGCGGCCACCGGCGCACGTTCGACCTCGTGATCGGCGCCGACGGCCTGCACTCGGGCGTCCGTGCGCTGAAGTTCGGCCCCGAGGAGCAGTTCCACCGCTACCTCGGTTACTGCTTCGCCGGCTTCACCCTGCCCAACACCTTCGGCCTGCACCGCGAAGGCGCCCTGTGGAGCGTGCCCGGCCGCGGCGCCGCGCTCTACGCGGTGGGCGAGAGCGAGGACATCCACGGCTTCCTCAACTTCGCGCGCCGCGAGCCGCCGTTCGCCGCGTTCCGCAACCCGGACGCGCAGCGCGAGCTCGTCGCGGAGGTGTTCGCCGGCGACGGCTGGCTGATCCCGCAGCTGGTCGAGGCGATGCGCACGGCCGACGACCTGTTCTTCGACGTCGTGAGCCAGATCCACCTGCCGCGCTGGTCCTCCGGGCGCGTCGCGCTCGTCGGCGACGCCGCGTTCGCGCCGTCGTTCCTCACGGGACAGGGCACCAGCACCGCGCTCGTCGGTGCGTACGTGCTCGCGGGTGAGCTGGCCACGAAGGCCGGCCACGCGGCGGCGTTCGCGGCCTACGAGGACACCGCGCGGCCGTTCGTCGAGGCGAACCAGGCGCTGGTCAGCGAAGGCAGCGCCACCATGTTCCCCGCCACGGCCGAAGCGCTGGCCGCCCGCAACGCCGAACTCCGCAAGCTCACCGTCCTGCCCGGGGGCGCCGCGCGGCCCGAGCACAGCGCGCTGGTGCTGCCCGAGTTCACCGCTCGACGGCCAGCCGGTAGCCGCGCTTGACCACCGTCTGGATCACGGCCGGGCCACCGAGGGCCACGCGCAGGCGGCCGATCGCCGTCTCCACCGCGTGTTCCTCACCGCCGCCCGGCAGCGCCGTGGTGAGTTCGCGCCGCGACACCACGCGGCCCGGTGAGTGAGCCAGCAGACGCAGCAGTGCCATGGGGGCGGGGGCGATGTCGTGCCAGTCTCCGTCGAGGACCACGGCCTGGCCGCGGAGTTCGAGGGCGTGGCCGGCGACCTTGAGGCGCGGGGTGCGGGCGAGCAGCGCGTCGGCGACCGTGCGGGCGAGGGCGCCGAGCCGGGAGCGGGCCGGCTGGACGGTGGGGATGCCCAGCGCGGCCAGGGGTGCGGCCGTGATGGGGCCGACGCAGGCGACGACCACCCGTGAGGTCAGGGCTTCCACCAGCGCGGGCAGCCGGCCGGTGCGGCGAGCCAGCGCGAGCGTCGACGCGGCGGCCGGCGCGGAGGTGAAGGGCAGCGCGTCGACGGTGCCGTCGAGCACCGCGTCGAGCAGGCGGTCGAGCGGGCCCGGGTCGGCCGGCGCGACCCAGCGGTAGACCGGGATCTCGATCACGGTCGCGCCCGCCGCGCGCAGGGCGTCGGCGAAGAACGGCAGCGGCTCGCCGTGCAGCTGAACGGCGATCGTCCCCCCGGCCACGCCGGATTCCAGCAGGTGGTGCAGCACACCGGCGTTGCTCTCCGACGGCGGTGAGTAGTCCTCCGACAGCCCCGCGGCCCGCACCGCGCCGGTCGCCTTCGGGCCGCGGGCCACCAGCCGGGCGCGGGCCAGGCGGCCGAGCAGCGCGTCGCCCAGGCCCCAGCCCTCGGCGGCCTCGATCCAGCCGCGGAAGCCGATGCCGGTGGTGGCCACGACCACGTCCACAGTGGACTCCAGGAGCCGCAGGGTGGCCGCGTGCAGTTCGGTGTCGTCGGCGAGCGGCACGATCCGGATGGCCGGGCCGTAGCGCACGGCGGCCCCCTTGCGCACGAGCAGCGCGCCGAGCTCGTCGGCCCGGCGCGCCGCGGTGATGCCGGCGACGAACCCGGCCAGCGGGAGCACGTCCGTCACGGCAAGCCCACCTCGACGGTCCCCTCCCGCACCCGCACGCGGTACACCGGCGTCGACACGCCGGGCGCGTCGAGGCACTGTCCGGTGTGGAGGGAGAACCGCTCCTTGTACACCGGTGAGGCGACCACGGGCTCGCCGCCGGCGTCGCCGACGATGCCGCGGGACAGCACGGCCGCGCCGCTGCACGGATCCCAGTTGGACAGCGCGAACCACGCCGTCCCGACGCGGAACACGGCCACCTGCTCGCCTTCGACCAGCGCGGCCACGCCGGCGCAGTCGCCCACCTGCGAGGCCGCGCACACCGCGGTCCAGGTGGTTTCGATCGACGTGGTCATCGCCGTACCTCCGATTTCTCGAGTGATTTCTCGAGCAGCGGTACACCGAGCAGCACCGGCACGCGTTGCGCGCGTTCCGGGCGGAACGAGATCGACGGGTCCGGGGTGCCCGGCGCGTTCACGAACGAGCTGAACCGCGCGAGCTTCTCCGGGTCTTCGAGCACACCGCGCCATTCGTCGGCGTAGTCACCCACGTGCTTCGCCATCGCAGCGTCGAGGTCCTCGCAGATGCCGAGGCGGTCGTCCACGATCACCGCGCGCAGGTGGTCGAGCCCGCCCTCGAGCTCTTCGAGCCACGGCGCGGTGCGCTGCAGCCGGTCGGCGGTGCGGACGTAGAACATCAGGAACCGGTCGATGGTGCGGATCAGCGTCTCGGTGTCCACATCGGACAGGAACAGCTGCGCGTGGCGCGGGGTGGCGCCGCCGTTGCCACCCAGGTAGAGGTTCCAGCCGTGTTCGGTCGCGATCACGCCGAAGTCCTTGCCGCGGGCCTCGGCACACTCGCGCGCACAGCCGGACACGCCGGCCTTGATCTTGTGCGGCGACCGCAGCCCGCGGTAACGCAGTTCCAGCTCGATCGCCAGGCCCACACTGTCCTGCACCCCGTAGCGGCACCACGTCGACCCGACGCACGACTTCACCGTGCGCAGCGACTTGCCGTACGCGTGGCCCGACTCGAACCCCGCGTCGACCAGCCGCCGCCAGATCTCCGGCAGCTGGTCCACCGTGGCGCCCAGCAGGTCGATCCGCTGGCCACCGGTGATCTTCGTGTACAGCCCGAAGTCCTGGGCCACCTGCGCGATCACCATGAGCTTCTCCGGCGTGATCTCGCCGCCGGGGATCCGCGGCACCACGGAGTAGCTGCCGTTGCGCTGCAGGTTGGCGAGGAACCGGTCGTTCGTGTCCTGCAGCGTCGCCTGCTCGCCGCCGAGGATGTGGCCGTTGCCGAGCGTGGCCAGGATCGACGCGACGGCCGGCTTGCACACCGCGCAACCCGAGCCGGTGCCGTGCCGGCTGATCAGCTCGCTGAACGTGGTCACGCGCGTGGCCCGCACGATCTCGAACAACTCCGCACGTGACTGCGGGAAGTGTTCACACAGCGCCGTGGACTGTTCGACGCCGCACCCGGTCAGCAGCTTGGCCAGCATCGGCACACACGAGCCGCACGAGGTGCCGGCCCGCGTGCACGCCTTGAGCTTGCCGACCGAATCACACTGCAGCGCCGTGATCGCGTGGGTCAAGGTGCCCTTGGAAACGCCGTTGCACGAACAGATCTGCGCCTCGTCCGGCAGCGCCTCCACGCCCACGGCCGCGCCCCCGCCGGCCGGCGCGAGCAGCGCACCGGGCTCGGCGGGCAGCGGACGACCGACCAGTGCGCGCAGCGTGTGGTACTCGGCCGCGTCGCCCACCAGCACCCCGCCGAGCAGCGTCCGGCCGTCGTCGGTGACCACGAGCTTCTTGTAGGTGCCGGCCACGGCGTCGTTCACCGCGACCTCGAGCGCGCCTTCCGTGGCCGCGTGGGCGTCGCCGAAACTGGCGACGTCCACGCCCATGAGTTTGAGTTTCGTGGCCGTGTCCGGCATCGGGAACGTCGCCGCTCCCCCGGTGAGCTGCGCGGCGACGACCTCCGCCATCGCATAACCCGGTGCGACGATGCCGTAGACCCGGCCCTCGACGGCCGCGCACTCGCCGATCGCGAACACCGCCGGATCGTCCGTGCGGCAGCTCGCGTCCACCAGCACTCCACCGCGTTCGCCCAGCGCCAGACCGGCGTCGCGCGCCAGGTCATCGCGCGGGCGGACTCCTGCGGAGAACACGACGAGGTCCACGTCCAGCTCAGTGCCGTTGCCGAGTTTGGCCAGCAGCCGCGAACCGTCGGCTTCGAGCGCGTCCGTGGACGTTCCCGTGTGGACGGTCACGTCCAGCTTCTGGATGAGCCGGCGCAGCAGCGCACCACCGCCTTCGTCGACCTGCAACGGCATCAGCCGCGGAGCCATCTCCACCACGTGCGGCGAAAGACCCAGGTCTCGCAACGCCTTCGCGGCCTCCAGGCCGAGCAGACCGCCGCCGATGACTACCGCCGACCGGCGACCCCGGCCCGGTTTCGCCGCGGCCGCGCGGATCGCGTCGAGGTCCTCGATCGTGCGGTACACGAACACACCCGGCAGCTCACGGCCCGGCACCGGCGGCACGAACGGGCGCGAGCCGGTGGCCAGCACCAGCGCGTCGTAGGCCTGCACGTGCCCGGCCGCGGTGGTCACCGTGCGCGCCGCCCGGTCCACCGCCACCACGGCGTCGCCGAGCCGCAGGTCCACCTGAGGATCGTCCGCGTAGTCCGCACCGGGCAGCGCCAGCGCGGCCGGGTCCCAGGTCTCCACATAGGACGTGAGCGCCACCCGGTCGTAGGCGGGCCGGATCTCCTCGGCCAGCACCACGACCCGCCACTCGCCGGCGGTGTCCGCCGTGCGCAAGGCTTCCACGAGCCGATGCGCGACCATGCCGTGCCCGGCCACCACGAGCGTGCGCATCAGAGCTGCCCTCCCGCCAGCGCGACCTGCGCCTGCACGGCGGGTTTGCGCAGGTACACCGCCCACGTCACGCCCACGCACACCGCGTAGAACACCAGGAAGCCCACGAACGCGGGAATTCCACTGTGCGCGTCGGCGAACGACTGGCGGAACGCGAGGTTGATGAAGAGCCCGCCCAGCGCCCCGATCGCGCCCGCGAGCCCGATCAGCGCACCCGAGAGGCGGCGGGCCTTGAGCAGTTCCGCGGCCTCGTCACCACCGAGCTCGATCGCCGCGCGGGCCTTCACCTGGAACAGCGCGGGGATCATCTTGTACGTGGAACCGTTGCCGATGCCCGTGAGGACGAAGAGGACGATGAACGCGACCGTGAACAACACCAGCGACTGCGCCGAGGACGCCAGCACCAGCACGACCGTGGCCAGCGCCATCCCGCCGAACGTCGCGAACGTGACCCGCGCACCGCCGAGCCGGTCGGACAGCCGGCCCCCGAGCGGGCGCGCCAGCGAACCCAGCAGCGGCCCGAGGAACGTCACCGCCGCGGCCTGCAACGGCGTGCGGCCGAACTGGTTCTGCAGCACCAGCCCGAACGCGAAGCTGTAGCCGATGAACGAGCCGAACGTGCCCACGTACAGCAGCGACATCACCCAGGTGTGGCCGTACCGCACGACCTCACGCATGGCCTTGGTGTCACCGCGCACCGTGGCGAGGTTGTCCATGAACAAGGCCGCGCACACCGCCGCGACCACGATCAGCGGCAGGTAGACGAACAGCACCAGCCGCGGCGCCGTGGCTCCGGCGACGCCGATCACCAGCAACCCGACCAGCTGGATCACCGCCACCCCCAGGTTTCCGCCACCCGCGTTGAGCCCGAGCGCCCAGCCCTTGAGCCGTTCCGGGTAGAAGGTGTTGATGTTCGTCATCGACGAGGCGAAGTTGCCGCCGCCGACCCCGCCGAGCGCGGCCATCAGCACGAACGTGCCCAGCGACGTGCCCGGGTGCAGCACGATCGCCGTGAGCACCGTCGGCACCAGCAGCAGGACCGCGCTGAAGATCGTCCAGTTGCGACCGCCGAAGCGGGCCACCGCGAACGAGTAGGGCAGCCGCATGAGCGCGCCCACCAGTGTCGGCGTGGACACCAGCAGGAACTTGTCCGCCGCCGAGAACCCGTACGCGGGCCCCATGAACAGCACGACCACCGACCACAGTGTCCACACGGAGAACCCGATGTGCTCGGCGAACACCGAGAACCACAGGTTGCGCCGGGCGATCCGCCGGCCCGTGGTTTCCCAGAAGGTCTCGTCCTCGGGGGTCCAGTGCTCGATCCAACGACCCTTCACGGTGTCCTCCTCAAGCATCGACGCGGTCGGGGTGCTCACTGGGCGGCCAGCCAGCCGGCGACGGCGGACACGGTGTCGTGGCAGCCGCCGCAGCCGGTGGTGGCGCGGGTGGTGCGGGCCAGCGCGGCGACGTCGGTGGCGCCGGCGCGCCACGCGTCGACCAGCCGGCCCTTGGTCACGGCGTTGCACCGGCAGATCACCGCGGTCGCCGGCAGGTCGGCCGGGCTGGCGGCGGCCGGTGCGCCCGAAGGCAGCGCCCGGCCGAGCAGCACCGCGAGGCGGTCTTCGGGCAGCGGGATGCCGCGGTCGTGGAACTGCGTCACGGTGGCGGCGGCGTCGGGCAGGCCGAGCAGGATCGCGCCGGTCACGCGGTTGTCGCGGACCACGAGCTTGCCGTAGCGGCCGCCGGACGGGTCGTCGACGGTGAGCACGTCGGCGCCGTCGTCCGCCTGGGTCTCCCCGAGCGCGGTGAGGTCGACGCCCCGCGCCTTCAGCCGCGTGACCACGGTCGTCCCGCGGTAGCGCGCCGCGGTGTCGGCACCGGTGAGCAGATCGGCGAGCACTGCCGCCTGCTCCCACGCGGGCTGCACGAGCCCGGCCGGCGCGTTCTCGTGCCGCGCGCAGTCGCCGAGGGCGTGCACTCGGCCGTCGCTGGTGCGCAGCAGGTCGTCCACGAGCACCCCGCGATCCACGGCGAGCCCGGCGGCCTCGGCGAGCGCGGTGTCCGGGCGCACGCCCGCGGCGACCACCACCAGGTCGGCCGGCACGAAACTGCCGTCGTCGAGCTTCACGCCGTCGCCGGGCAGGTGGCGCGCTGCCGTGGCGTCGAAGCGGAAGGTCACGCCGAGCTCGGCGAGCCGCCGCGCGAGCACGCGGCCCGCGCCGGCGTCGAGCTGGCGTTCCATCGGGTGGCCGTGCGGGTGCACCACCGTCACGTTCGCGCCGCGCCCGGCCAGGCCCCGCGCGGCTTCCAGGCCGAGCAGGCCGCCGCCGAGCACGACCACGGGCGCGCCCGGGCGAGCCGCGTCGAGGATGCGGGCGCAGTCGTCGAGCGTCCGGAACATCGCGACGCCGGGGCCTGGCTCGAGCCCCTCGACCGGCGGCAGCCACGGCGTGGCGCCGGTGGCGAGCACGAGAGCGTCGTAGTCGAGCGGCCCGGCGGTGGTGGTGATCCGGCGGTGCGCGCGGTCGAGCCCGGTCACGACCGTGCCGAGCCGCAGCTCGACGTTCGCGCGAGCGGCCCACTCCTCGTCGTGCAGGCGGACCGTGGCCGCGGTCATCCCGCCGGCGAGCACGGACGACAGCAGCACCCGGTTGTACGCGGGATGCGGCTCGGCGCCGACGACCGTCAGCCGCACCCGCTCGGCCGCCGGATCACGACGGCGGATCTCGTCGGCGAGCCGGGCCCCGGCCATGCCGTAACCGGCCACGACCACGTGCCGGGTGCTCATGCGACGGCGTCCACTTTGGACAACGCGACCGCGCACACCTTGAACTCCGGCATGCGGCTCACCGGGTCGAGGGCCGGGTTTGTGAGCAGGTTCGCCCGTCCTTCACCGGGGAAGTGGAACGGCAGGAACACCAGGTCGGGGCGCAGCGAGCCGACGCACCGCACCCGGGCCACCGTCTCGCCGCGCCGCGAGCGGACCAGCGCCCGCTCGCCCTCCACGAGGCCGGCGCGCGCCGCGGTGTCGGGGTGGACCTCCACGAACACCTCCGGCACCACGTCCACCAGCTCACGGATCCGCCGCGTCTGGGCGCCGGACTGGTAGTGCTGCAGCACGCGGCCGGTGGTGGCCTGCAGGGGGAACTCGGCGTCGGGCAGCTCCGCGGGCCCGGTGTGGTCCACGGCGGCGAACCGCGCTCGGCCGTCCGGGTGCGCGAAGCGGTCGAGGAACATCCGCGGTGTGCCGGGGTGGTCTTCGGCCGGCACGGGCCAGTGCAGCGCCTCGCCGGTGCGCAACCGGTCGTAAGTGACCCCGGAGTAGTCGGCCGAGCCGCCCTTCGACGCCGCCCGCAGCTCTTCGAACACGGTTTCCGCGTCGGCCGGGAACCGCTCGGCGGGCTGGCCGAGCCGCGTGGCGAGGCCCCGCAGCACGTCGAGATCCGACCGGACACCCGCCGGTGCGACCACGGCCTGGCGGCGCAGGAGGATCCGGCCTTCGAGGTTGGTGAGCGTGCCGGTTTCCTCGGCCCACTGCGTCACCGGCAGCACCACGTCGGCGCGCGCGGCGGTCTCGGACAGCACGAAGTCGGCCACCACGAGGAGGTCCAAAGCGGACAGTCGATCCTGCACCCGCCGCGACCGCGGCGCCGAGACCACGACGTTGCTGCCGAACACCAGCAACGCCTTCGGCCCGCCCGGCTGACCGAGCGCGTCGAGCAGCTCGGCCGCCGACCGGCCCGGCCCCGGCAGGCTTTCCGGCGCCACCCCCCACACCCCGGCCACGTGCGCCCGCGCGGCCGGATCGTCGAGCTTGCGGTAGCCCGGCAGCTGGTCGGCCTTCTGGCCGTGTTCCCGCCCGCCCTGCCCGTTGCCCTGGCCCGTGAGGCAGCCGAAGCCGCTGCCTTCGCGACCGGGCAGGCCCAACGCCAGCGCCAGGTTGATCCAGCCACCGACGTTCGCCGTGCCGGTGGCGTGCTGCTCCGTTCCTCGCGCGGTGAGCACGTACGCGTTGCGCGCCTCGCCCAGCATCGTGGCGGCCCGGCGCTGGTCGGCGGCCGCGACCCCGGTCACGCGCTCGGCCCGCTCCGGCCACCACGCGGCGGCGAGGCGCCACGCGTCGTCGAAGCCGGCCGTCCGGAGATCCACAAAGGACTTGTCGAGGTGCCCCTCGGCGACCACGGCGTGCAGGATGCCCAGCGCCAGCGCGAGATCGGTGCCCGGTGCGGGCGCGAGGTGCAGAGCCGCGAGCTCTGCCGTCGGCGTGCGGCGCGGATCGATCACGATCAGCTCGGCGCCGCGCAGGTGCTGTACGAACGGCGGCATCGTCTCGGCCGGGTTCGCCCCGGCCAGGAGAACCACGTCGGCGTCGGCGAGATCCGTGACCGGGAACGGCAGCCCGCGATCGGCCCCGAACGCCTTCAGCCCGGCGGCCGCGGCCGAGGACATGCAGAACCGGCCGTTGTAGTCGATCTGCGAGGTGCCGAGCGCGACGCGCGCGAACTTTCCCAGCAGGTAAGCCTTTTCGTTGGTGAGCCCACCCCCGCCGAACACCGCCACGGAGTCGGGGCCGTGCTGCGCGGTGAGCTCACGCAGCCGCGCCGCCACGAGGTCCAGCGCTTCGGCCCAGGTCGCCGGCGTCAGCTCACCGTCGCGCCGGATGAGAGGGGTGGTCAGCCGTTCGCCCGAGCGCAGCAGTTCGCCGGACGTCCAGCCCTTCTGGCACAGGCCACCGGCGTTGACCGGAAAACCGCGCGGTGTCACGCGCGTGCCGGCCAGGCGCATCCCGCACTGCAGCGCGCAGTAGGGGCAGTGCGTGTCGACGTGCGGCACGGGCACTCCTCGGGGTCGGCGATGGCCCCGACGCTAAGCACGCCGTGTTACCTGGAAACGCTGGAATGTTTCAGGCAGTTGACATCACTCGCCGCTTTCCGCGAAGCGGCAGTGAGCTTCTAGAGGATCGCGCTGACCTCACGCGCGGCGGCGCGCAGGCCGTCGAGGGCCGCGCCCGTGGAACGTGGGTTCAACGCGTTGGCGGCCAAGCGGAACAGCACCGCGCGCAGCAGCAGCTGCGGCCACTCCGGCAGGTGCGCCCACCGGTCGAGCAGCTCGCCGGTGGCCCCGCCCCACGCCATCGCGTCGACGGCCACGATCGCCGCGCCCCATTCACCCGGCCGGAAGTACGGCACGAAGTCGACGATGCCGGGCGCCGCGTCGCCGTCGAAGAGCACGCCCGCGAGCAGTTCGCCGTGCGCGACCTGCAGCGGCAGCTTGATCGGCCGGCGCGAAGGCGCGAGCACCTCGAACCAGCGGCCGCCCTTGGCCTCGTCGAGCGGCCGGTCGAGCTCTTCCCACGCGATGCGGTCGGCCACCGCGTCGAGGTCGTCGCGCGCCGACAGGAAATCCGGCCGCGGCAGATCCGCCGTGGCGCGGTGCAGCTTCACGGCGGCGAGCATGGCGCCGTCCACGTGGTTCTCGGCCGTGCCCGACACGTACCGCCAGGCCGACCAGTCGCCGACGATCCAGCGGCCGTCGCTCGCGCGCACGGGCTTCGCGATCCGCAGCCCGGGGTCCTCGGCGTGCTCGAGCGCCCGCGCGGTCCACAGCGTGCGCGAGCGGTCGCTGACCGGCTTCAGCACCAGGTCACCGCAGCGCCAGGCCGTGGAATCCGGCAATGCCGAAACCACGCCGATGTCGCCGCCGAAGGCCGCGCACACCCGCTCGGGTGGCCGTTCGAGAGTGGACCGCACGAGAACCGAAGGTACCCGCCGACCGGCGCCACGATCGAGAAGACGCGCTGGTCACGGAACGCTTTCATATTTCAGACACACCCGCCGCGACCGGACCGAACGCGATGAAGGGCGCCTGGCGGGAATCGGATTCCCGCCAGGCGCCCTTCACGGACCGTCAGTACCGGCTCAGTAAGTCGGCAGGCTCGGATCGATCTGCTTGGCCCACGACAGGATGCCGCCGCCGAGGTGCGTCGCGTCCTTGAAGCCGGCCGCGTGCAGCGCCGCCAGCGCCTCGGCCGAACGCGCACCCGACTTGCAGTGCAGCACGATCGGCTTGTCCTGCGGCAGCTCCGCCAGCGCCTCGCCCGAGAGGATGCGGTCCTTCGGGATCAGCGTGGCGCCCTTGATGTTCACGATCTCGTACTCGCCGGGCTCGCGGACGTCGATGAGGGCGAAGTCGTCGCCGTTGTCGAACTTGGCCTTGAGCTCCGCGGGCGTGATCGTGCTGCCCGAAGCGGCCTGCGCGGCCTCGTCGGACACGACACCGCAGAACGCCTCGTAGTCGATCAGCTCGGTGATCTTCGGGGTCTCCGGATCCTTGCGGATCTTGACCTCGCGGTACTTCATCTCCAGCGCGTCGTAGCTGATGAGCCGCCCGAGCAGGGGCTCACCGATGCCGGTGAGGAGCTTGATCGCCTCGGTCACCATGATCGAGCCGATGGACGCGCACAGCACGCCCAGCACGCCACCCTCGGCGCAGGAGGGGACCATGCCGGGAGG
The DNA here is from genome assembly GCF_035918295.1 of Amycolatopsis rhabdoformis. Classification (GTDB taxonomy): domain Bacteria; phylum Actinomycetota; class Actinomycetes; order Mycobacteriales; family Pseudonocardiaceae; genus Amycolatopsis; species Amycolatopsis rhabdoformis. The sequence continues at coordinate 9,246,706 of NZ_CP142149.1, read as the reverse complement.
CGGCGGCTCGGGGTAGAGGTCGCGGTAGTTCAGGCCCTTGCCGTTGGGCGCGTCTTCCCAGAAGACGCTGACCTGGCCTTCGAACCGGAAGATCGAGCCCCACACGTACGGCTTGCCCAGCAGCACGGCGGCGTCGTTCACCAGGTAGCGCGTGGCGAAGTTGTCGGTGCCGTCGAGGATCAGGTCGTAGTCGCGGAAGATCTCCAGCGCGTTGGCCGACTCGAGCCGCTCCACGTGCAGGTTGACCTTGACCAGCGGGTTGATCTCGGCGATCGACTCCTGCGCCGACGCGGCCTTGAGCTTGCCGATGTCGGACTGGCCGTGGATGACCTGGCGCTGCAGGTTGGACTCGTCCACGACGTCGAAGTCGATGATGCCGAGCGTGCCGACGCCCGCGGCGGCCAGGTACAGCAGCGCGGGGCTGCCGAGGCCGCCGGCGCCGATGACCAGGACCTTCGCGTTCTTCAGCCGCTTCTGCCCGGTCACCCCGACGTCCGGGATGATGAGGTGGCGGCTGTACCGGGCCACCTCTTCCTTCGTGAGCTCGGCAGCCGGCTCAACGAGCGGCGGCAGTGCCGTGTCTGACATCGGGTCCTCCATACTCGCGTGGATCGCGTAGTCAATCCCACTATCCACAACGCCGAACGGCAAGGTGGGCTTCCCGGCGTCCGGATCGTGGGACGAGGGTTGCTTTGTACCGCGCGAGCCGACGGGGTGCCTACTGCGCGGGTGGCGTGGGGTTCGGCCAGGCGTTGGGCACGCACGTGTGGTGGTCGGACGCGACCTTGCCCTTGTCGCCGCCGGGGATGTTGTTGAGCATCGCCACGTAGTCGTCGGCCACGCCGAACGACTGCTGCATCATCACGGGCGCGGGCTGGCCGTTTCCGGGGCAGCCGACGTGGTTGTTGCCGAGCGCGTGGCCCACTTCGTGGTTGATGGCGTACTGCCGGTAGCCCGTCATGTCCGCGCCGTAGACCTTCGCGCCGCGCACCCAGCGGGCCAGGTTGATGAGCACGCGGTCCATGCTGCGGCGGTAGCAGGACGCCTCGAACTTGATCTGGAAACCGCACGCGTCGGCCCGGTGCGTGGTGTTCGGCGTGGTGAGGCTCACGTGGAAGCTCGGGTCGGGGAAGCTCGCGTCCACGCGCTGCAGCCGGATCTCGCCGTTCCACGTCCAGCTGCGCGGGTCGGACAGGATGCCCTGCACTGCCGTGGCGAAGCTGTCGTCGCCGGCGTAGCTCGACGGATCGATGCCGTCCTCGACGTCCACGGTGTAGGTGTAGAGCTTGCCGCTCTTGCCCACGACCGGGCCGGAGCCCGGCACCACGTGCCAGGTGCCCTTGCCGGACTCGGTGTAGGCGCCGCCCGTGGGCAGCTCGGCCGTGGGCACGTTCACGTCCACCGGCTTGGCGGGGTTCTCCGGGATGGCCTGGCCGCCGTCGATCGCGCCCGCCACCGCGTCGCCGCCCGCCGTCTCCCCGGCGCCCGCGGTCGCGCTCGAGCCGGGTTCGGCCGGGCTGGTGGCCGTGTTCACCACCACGAGCGCGGTGATCACGAACAGGATCGGCAGCGCGTACACGCGCCAGCCGTAGGTCTTCACGAACCCGCCGACGCCGCGCTTCTTCGCGGCGGGCCGGCGCGCGGCCGGCTTCTCTTCGTCGCCCTTCGGCTGCCACGACGCCTTCAGCGGCTCACCGCTGGTGCGCCGGGTGCCGGGGCGGTAGCGGTCCTCGCCCACGCGCTGGGCGGGCGGCTTCGACGGCCGGAACTGGCCGACGCGCGGCGAGCCCGTGTCGGTGAGCGGGTGGCCGGTGCTCCGCTCGGAGCTTCTCGAGGTGCTCTTGGAGGACGACGTGCTCTTGGAGGAAGAGGAGTTCCTCGACGAGCCGGATGACGAATTCTTGGCCGAGGAGGACGTCGCACGCCTGGCTGACCCGGCGTACGAGGATCGCCGGTCGTCTCCTCGTGCGTCCTGGGGCCGGTCCACCGCCCCAGGGTGCCATATCCGAACCGTGATGCTCTCGGCGACTGGCTGATGACCGAGAGATCATCTTGTCACTCGTTCGGACTACCAAGTGCCCTTCTCAGCGGCCTCCCACAGCCCCAGCACGGCCCGCGCTACGACATTCGGGCGTTCCATCTGGGCCACGTGCCCGGTTCGGGGAAGGACCAGCAGCCGCGCGTGCCGGAGCAGCCGCGCGGTGCGCGGCGCGCGCCGTACCGAGATCACCCGGTCGTGGAGACCCCAGACCACCAGTGTGGGGATGCTCACCCGGGCCGCCACCGACCACAGCGAAGCCTCGCCGACCGCGGTCCAGCGCCGGAAGATGCCGAACGTGCTGCGCGCCATCGCGGGCGCGGCCCAGGCCAGCGCGGCGCGGGCGCCGTGTTCCTCGGTAAGCTCGTCGAGCCGCTGCTCGGGGAACTTCGCCAGGTCGTAGAAGCAGAGCTTGATGACCTGCGCCGCGCGTTCGCGGGCCGTGGCCGTGGCCAGCCGGCGGCGCACACGCGCGCCGACCACCGGCAGGTACGCCAGCGCCATCATCGGGTCCGACAGCCGCCGCGGGTCGGGGCGGCGGTCCGGCATCGCCGGCGAGATCAGCGTGAGGGTGCGGACCAGCTCGGGCCGCGCGGCGGCCACGAGCAGCACGATCGCGCCGCCCATCGAGTTGCCGACCAGGTGCACCGGCCCCGCATCGAGGCCTTCGATATACCGCGCGACGACCTCAGCGTGCTCGTCGAGGCTGAAGTCGAAACCGGCGGCGGGCTCGGAGAACCCGAAACCGGGCAGGTCGATCGCCCGGCCGCTCGCGGTGGGTGCGAGCAGCGCGGCGAGGTCGGTCCAGTTGCTCGACGACCCGCCGAGCCCGTGGACGTAGACGGCAACGGTACCGTCGGGTCCGGGAGTGCGGCGGACGTTGAGCGAGACCCCGCCGACCTCCTCGACCACGCCGGGCCAAGGCGGCAGCACCGGCTCGAGCGCCGGCAGCGGCGCCGTGGACAGCGGCACGTGGGTCACGGCCGGGCGCGCCGCCGGTCGGGTCGTGGAGGTGGTCACCACCCCAGGATGCCTGACACTTGGCGTTTCGGGCGTACCCGCGAGTAATCTCAAACCCGCTTCACGCGGTGGTGCTACTGCCTTGCGAAGCCGTGGACGGGAGGAAGAATGACGGAAATGGCGCGACTGCAGCAACGCGGTGTCCGGCTGCCCAGGACCGAACGCCGCGCCCAGCTGCTGACGGCCGCGCAACGCGTCTTCGCCGAAAACGGCTACCACGCCGCGGCCATGGACGAGATCGCCGAGGAGGCGGGCGTCAGCAAGCCCGTGCTGTACCAGCACTTCCCCGGCAAGCTGGACCTCTACATCGCGCTGCTCGAAAGCCACGTCGACGACCTGGTGAGCCGCGTGAAGGGGGCGCTCGACTCCACGAGCGACAACCGCCAGCGCGTGCCGGCCACGGTCGGCGCCTTCTTCGACTTCGTGAGTGAAGACGCGGGCGCGTTCCGGATGGTGTTCGAAAGCGACCTGCGCGGCGAGCCGGCCGTGCAGGAAGCCGTGGACCGCGCGGTGTCCGCCAGCGTCGAGGCGATCACGGAGAGCATCACCGCCGACGCCGGTCTCGACGAGGAGAAGGCCCGGCTGCTCGCCGTGGGCCTGGTGGGCATGTCGCAGGTCTCGGCGCGGTACTGGCTGCAGCACAACCAGTCGATGTCCCAGGCGGAAGCCGTGGCGCTCACGGCCAACCTCGCGTGGCGCGGCATCGGTGGCGGCTTCCCGCGCAAGGACGGCTGACGCGCTTGGCCCCACTCGTCGTGGCCGTGCCCGGCACGCTCTGCAGCCCGGCCGTGTTCGGTCCGCTCGCGCGAGCGTGGCCGGGGGTCGTGCACGCGATCGACTGGCTTTCGGCGCCCGGGCCGTGGCGCATCGAGGACGTGGCGGAGCGCATCGCGGCGCGGATCGACCGGCCGGTGCTGCTCGTGGGCCATTCCACCGGCGGCTGCATCGCGTTGCAGCTCGCGGCGAAGCACCCCGAACTGGTGGCCGGGCTGCTGCTCGCCAACACCGGCGCGCACATGCGGGGCCACGGCGATGTCGACGGGATTCTCACCAGGATTTCGCAGGAGTGGGGCCCGGAGCTGCACGCGGCGGTGCTGGATCGCTCGTTCGCCCAGCCGCTACCGACCGAGGTGCGGGTTTCGCTGCTCGACTACGCCGCTTCGGTGCCGCAGGCCGCGGTGCTCGAAGTGCTCACCAGCCAGCGTGATCTCGACCTGACGCCGCAGCTCGCGTCGATCCGGTGCCCGGTGCGGGTGCTGCACGGCGTGCGCGACCGGGCCCGCTCAGTGGCCGACGCGCAGTACCTCGTGGCGCACCTGCCCACGGCGGAGTTGTCCATAGTGGACACCGGACACACCCCCGTGCACGAGGATGTGCCCGCCACGGTGTCAGCGCTGGAATCCCTTGCCGCGCAGGCTCTTCGGCGGTAGCAGGGCGCTGATCCGCGCGGCGACCTCGGCCGCGCGCTCCTGCGGCAGCATGTGGCCCGCGCCCGGATAGCGCACGAATTCGGCGTCGGGCAGCTCGTCGGCGATCACCTTCGCGTGGGGCAGGGGGCAGAGCCGGTCCTTCTCCCCCGCCAGCACCACCGCCGGCACGGTCCGCAGCGCGCGCAACGCCACACGGCAGTCGTGCACGGAGATCGCGTCCTGGAACTCCCCCAGGCTCGCGGGGTGCGCGCACAGCAGCTGGTCCACGACACTGGTCACGTCGCCGCGCGCCGGCTTGTCGCCGAACACGAGGAACCGCGCGCCGGAGCGCACCATCGCGGGGCTCAGCGGCAGCCGTTCGCCCTTGCGGTGCGCGAGCGCCTTGGCGAGCCGCCGCTCGAACCGCGCCGACATCGACCCGGCCAACCCGGGCAGCCCCAGCGTGATCCGGTCCATCTGGCCCGACGACGTGGCCACGAACGCCACGCCGGTCACGCGTGAACGCACCAGGTCGGGATGCCGTTCGGCCAGGGCCATGATCGTCATGCCGCCCATCGAGTGCCCGGCGAGCACGATCGGCCCGCTCGGCACGCGTTCGGCGATCAGCTCGGCGAGGTCGTCGGCGAGCCGCGGGATCGTCGCCGTCCCCCGTCGAGCCGGCGACGATCCCCCGTGGCCCCGCAGGTCGTAGCGCACCACCCGCGTGGCCGGTCCGAGGTGCCCGACGACGGCGTCCCACGTGCGGTGGTCCTGCGTCCAGCCGTGCACCAGCACCACCGTGACGGCGGCGTCGGCCGGGCCGGAAGCCTCCACGTGAAGAGCGGCGCCGTCGCCGGCCACGAACCGGTGTTCGCGGGCCGGGTCACGAAGCCGCTGGAAGGTGGTCACTTGCCCGCCGGCAGCAGGAAGGACTTCTTCCAGAAGGAGCGGCCCGGCAGCCCGACCAGGCCCGACTCCTGCAGGAACGGCATGATCTTCTCCCCGGCCCACGCGATCGTCGCCTGCCAGTGGGGGTTGTTCAGCGCCGCTTCCACACCGTCGCGCGGGCGGATGCCCACGGCCTTGTAGACGTTCGGGTTGATGAAGGCGCGCGTGACGAAGTACGAGATCAGCGCGATGATGAACTGCTGGTAGGCGATCTCGTGTTTGCCCAGCTTCGCCATTCCACGCGTGACCTCTTCGCGCGCGAAGGTCACGTGGCGCGCTTCTTCGAGCACGTGGATCCGGTTGACCATGCGCACCAACGGCTGCACGTTCTCGTCCACCATCTGCTCGCGCTGCAGCCGGTCGAGCACCTCTTCGGCCACGAGGATCGCACCGTAGCGGGCGGGGCCGTAGGAGATGGTGGGCATGAGCTTCGCGAACTGGCGCAGCGCCGGTACCGGGCCGTAGGCGGGGCAGCCGATGCGCGCGGCCATGCGGGCGAACATCGTGGAGTGCCGGCACTCGTCGGCGATCTCGGTGAGCGCGAACTGCGCGTGGGAGCTGGTGGGGTCCTCGTCGTAGACCTCCTTGAGCAGCATCTGCATCAGGAGGATCTCGAACCACAGGCCGGTGGTGGCGACGCTCGCGACCTCGTGCTTGCCGAGCTCGATGCGCTGCTCGGGGCTGAGGTCGTCGTAGAGCTTCGTGCCGTAGAGCGACGAGCGCTCGGGGAGGATGAAGTGCTTGCCGTCCACGAGCGGGGCGTCCCAGTCGATGTCGACGTCGGGGTCGTAGAACTTGTTCGCCGAAGACTTCAGCAGCCGGTCGGCGGTCTTCTCCCGGTCGGTCTCCTTGAGCGTCCGCGTCATCGCTCGCCCTCCCTGCATATCGGCTGTCACTCTTAGCTGTAACTTGAGGTAACAGTTACCTCTGGTAGCATGACCCGGGTGATCGAACGTGTCAAGCGCTCCAGCAAGCAGTCCGGCAAGCACCCGATTCCGGGGGAGGCCGCGACCGGCGACGCCCGGCGGGACCGGTGGCGCAAGCACCGCATCGCGCGGCGGGCGGAGTTCGTGGAGGCGGCCCTGCGCGCGCTCGACAACCACGGTCCGGACCTGGGGATGGAAGACGTCGCGGCCGAGGCCGGCGTCACGAAACCCGTGCTGTACCGCCACTTCGAGGACAAGGCCGACCTGTACGTGGCCCTGGGCCAGCGCGGCACGGAGATCCTCTTCGAACGGCTCATCCCGGCGATCAACGCCGAACTCGCGCCCGTGCCGCGCATCCGCATGGCGCTCGACGCGTTCTTCTCGGTGATCGAGGAACACCCGAACCTCTACCGCCTCCTCGCCCGCGGCGGCCTGCAGGAAAAAACCGTGACCGACGCCGACGTGGTCGCCGAGGACAAGGAAGTGATCGCCACCGCGCTCACCGCACTCCTCGGCGACTACATGCGCATGTTCTCGATGGACTCCGGCGCCGCCGAACCCTGGGCCCACGGCATCGTCGGCATGGTCCAGAGCACCGGCGAATGGTGGCTCGACCGCCGCTCCATGAGCCGCGACTCCGTGGTCGAGTACCTCACGCAGATCATCTGGGCCGCCATCGACGGCCTCACCCGCCAGCACGGCGTGACCATCGACCCGAACCTGCCGCTGGACGAGAACAAGGTCGTGCAACTCGGCCGCGCCAAATCCGATTCCCCGGCCACCCCTTCAGCCGCCCCTTCAGCCGACAGCGACGCCGGCTAGCCCTCGGAAGGACCCCTGCGATGACCGACGAAGACGGCTACACCGGCCCCGCCACCCTCACCATCGACGGCACGGCCCTGCCGGTCCACCTCGACCTGCGCGGCTACTTCCAACCCATCGACGGCTACTACCACTGGTACGGCCGCGTCTCCCCCGACTCCGCCGTATCCGCGGCCGTCGGCGGCCGGAAGAAGCCCTGCACCCTCACGATCGGCGACCGCACCGCCACGGGCGAACTCTCGGACCCGGACCCCTGGGGCCGCTATCGGATCATGGGCACGTCCACCCCGCCGTTCGCGGTGCCGACCACCCTGGAAGAAGTCGAGGCGGCCACCGCCTGATTCCACCCTCAAGCATCCGCGCACGAAAAGCCGCCCCGGGCCTGAGCCCGGAGCGGCTTTCGAGCAACCAGCGAGCGTCAGTCGCCGACGCCGAAGCCGACCTTGCGGACGTCCGAGGGGGCGATCTCGACGTACGCGATGCGGTCGGACGGGACGATGTACTTCCGGCCCTTCTCGTCGTTGAGGCGGAAGAGCCCGTCACCGGCCGTCAGGGCCTCGGCGACCAGCTTCTCCACCTCGTCGGCGGTCTGGCCACTGGACACCACCAGCTCGCGCGGCGTGTCCTTGATGCCGATCTTGACCTCCACGTGGGACCTCCGCAGAAAATTCGTTGTCGTTACGCCTGGCAAGGCTAGCCCAACTGCCACGCTCCGGTGTCGCGCCACCGCGTGGTGAACCGGCACTTCAGCCGAGACCGAGCGCCTGCATGCGCTTCGTGTGCCCCTGCTGCAACCGCCGGAACAGACCGGCGATTCCCGACAGGTCCCCGGAGCCCGTGACGATGAGTTCGGCCAGGCCATCGCGTTCCGCGACCACGTACTGGGCCTGGGTGAGCGCCTCGCCGAGCAGGCGCCGGCCCCACAGCGCGAGCTTGTCGCGCGTCTTCGGATCGGCCTTGATGCCCGCGGCGACTTCGCGCTCGGCGAACGCGGAATGACCCGTGTCGGCGAGGACGGTGAGCACCAGGTCCTTCGTCTCCGGGTCGAGCCAGCTCGCGATCTCGCGATACAAATCCGCCGCGAGACCGTCGCCGACGTAGGCCTTGACCAGCGATTCCAGCCACGACTTGGGCCGCGTGGACGCGTGCCACGCGTCGACCTGGGCCACGAACGGGCGCATCGCGTCGTCCACGGCCACGCCGTGGGCGGCCAGGTGCGTCGAGAGGATGTCGAGGTGACCGATCTCGGCCGCGGCCATCGAGGCGAGCGCGGCGCGCCCGGCGAGCGTCGGCGCGGTGCGGGCGTCCTCCGCCATCCGGTCGAAGGCGGAAAGCTCCAGATAGGCGATCACGCCGAGCAGGTCGACGACGCCTTCGCTGATCTCTTTCGGGTCGGTCACGGCGACGAGGGTATCGCCGAACCCGTGGTCGGCGCCGTGAAGAGACCGATCCCACGCCGCGCCGCCGCGCCCGGTACTGTTGAAAAACTCCTGACCAGGTACACTGCGGGAGAGATAGACAAGGCTTCCGCACGTCTTCATGACGGCGGGAAACGGCGGGCGACCGGCGCCACCAGGGCTGCCGGGGTTCGCCACAATTGTGCGTGCACGCCTCCAGCGGCATTCCCGGGAGGGCGGCTGCGGCGCCGAGCTTGACTCCGGTGCCTGCCCAGATCCCCCGGTCGAGTGTCGAGTGACAACCGGCCTGTGCGCGCTGGTCACGAGAGAGGCGATCACCCTGACCGCAGAACAGTCCACAACCGAAGAGACCACCCCGGCTGTCGCGCTGGAACACAGCGAGACGGGCCCCGCCGCGCTCGACACGTCGCACCCGCTGCAGGCGGGCGTCGAGGTCGAGCCCGAGGCGCCCACGTTCGCGTCGTTCGGCGTGAAGCCGGAAATCGTGAAGGCGCTGGCCGAGGCCGGCATCGAGCGCACGTTCGCCATCCAGGCGCTCACGCTGCCGCTGGCCATGGCCGGCGACGACCTGATCGGCCAGGCCCGCACCGGCATGGGCAAGACGCTGGGCTTCGGCGTCCCGCTGCTGCACCGCGTGCAGGTGCCCGGCGACGGCACCCCGCAGGTGCTCGTCGTGGTCCCGACCCGCGAGCTGTGCATCCAGGTCGCCAACGACCTCAAGGGCGCCGGCAAGCACCTCGGCATCCGCACCCTGGCCATCTACGGCGGCCGCCCGTACGAGCAGCAGATCGAAGCGCTGCGCAAGGGCGTCGACGTCGTGATCGGCACCCCGGGCCGCCTGCTCGACCTGGCCGAGCGCAAGGACCTCGTGCTGGGCAAGGTCCGCGGCCTGGTCCTCGACGAGGCCGACGAGATGCTCGACCTGGGCTTCCTGCCCGACATCGAGCGCATCCTGCGGATGGTGCCCGACGAGCGGCAGACCATGCTGTTCTCGGCTACGATGCCCGGCCCGATCATCACCCTGGCCCGCACGTTCCTGAACCAGCCGACGCACATCCGCGCCGAGGAGAACGACGCGAGCGCGATCCACGAGCGCACCACGCAGTTCGTCTACCGCGCGCACTCGATGGACAAGCCCGAGGTCATCGCCCGGGTGCTGCAGTCCGAAGGCCGCGGGCTCACCATGATCTTCAGCCGCACCAAGCGCACCGCGCAGAAGGTGGCCGACGACCTGGTGGAGCGCGGCTTCGCGGCCGCCGCCGTGCACGGTGACCTCGGCCAGGGCGCTCGCGAGCAGGCGCTGCGCGCGTTCCGCTCGGGCAAGGTCGACGTGCTGGTGGCCACCGACGTGGCGGCCCGCGGCATCGACATCGACGACGTCACCCACGTGATCAACTACCAGTGCCCGGACGACGAGAAGACCTACGTCCACCGCATCGGCCGCACCGGCCGCGCGGGGCGCACCGGTGTCGCGGTCACGCTCGTCGACTGGGACGAGATGCCGCGCTGGAAGCTGATCTCCGACACGCTGGGTCTGGACAAGCCGGAGCCGGTCGAGACCTATTCGTCGTCGCCGCACCTGTTCAGCGACCTCGGCATCCCGGAGGGCACCACCGGCCGGCTCCCGCTCGCGAAGCGGACCCGTGCCGGCCTGGCCGCCGAGGAGGAAGAGGACCTGGGCGGCAAGCGCCGCGGCCGGAGTGCCGGTGGCCGTGGTGGCGCCGGTGCCGGTGCCGGCTCGGAAGACGCGCCGCGCAAGCGCACGCGGGCGCCGCGCAAGCGCACCCGCGGTGGCGCGAAGGCAGCCGAGGCCGTCGAGAAGGCCGACGCCGCTGCTTCTTCTGCTTCCGACGGCGCTTCGGGTGAAGAGCGCACGCGCTCGCGTCGCCGCACCCGTGGTGGTGGCGGTGGTGAGTCGACCGGTCCCGCCGGCGCGGCCACCGCATCGGCCTCGGTTTCGGGAGAAACCGGGGAAACGGGCGAGCGTCCGGCACGTCGGCGCCGTCGTCGCCGCCCCTCCGCGACGTCTGATACACCTGCGTCGGCAGACTGAGGGGACCAGCGGAGCCGACGGCGGGAGTCAGGGACGTGAGCGAGCACGAGTCCGAATCGGACGTCACGCCCGCGGAGAACGATTCGCCGCCTTCGGATCCCGGGGTGGTTTCCCGCCGCCCGTACGGCACTGAAGACGTGTTGACCCCGTGGCAGCCACCGGCCGCCACGGGGTCTCCTGCGCGGGTGCGGCGTTCGCCGTGGAACCGCGGGCGCGACCGGGTGATCGCGGCGTTGATCGCCGTGGTGGTGGTCGCGCTGGCGCTCGTCGTCACGCTCAACAGCGACAACCTGCACACCAGCCGCGCGCTCGCCGCCACTCCGCCGACGTTGCCGCCGGCGCCCACGGCCGTGCCGGGCTCGATGTCGCAGCTGTGGCAGGCACCCAGCTCGGCCACGCCCGTGCCGATCGGCGAGGGCGACACCGTGACCACCGCCGACGGCGGCGAAGTCGCGGGCCGCGACCCGCTCACCGGCAAGATCCGCTGGCACTACACCCGCGAGAACCTGCAGCTGTGCACTGTGGACACTGCCTGGGGGCGCGTGAACGCGGTGTACCACAAGGCAATGGGCTGCAGCGAGGTCACGCAGCTCGACCCGACCACAGGCGCCATCACGGCCCAGCGCAACGGCGACGCCGAACTCGGCACCCAGCTCGTGAGCGACGGCAGCCACGTGACCACCACCGGCAAGCACCTGCTCGACACCTGGCGCGACGACCTCGTGAAGAGCATGGAATACGGCCAGGTGCCGTTCATGGTCAACCCGAACAAGCAGCCGCGCACCGGCTGCACCTACGGCACCGTCGCGGCGGCCGCGGAGAAGGTCGGCGTGATCGAGCGCTGTCCCGGCGACCCCCACGACCGGCTCACCGTGTACAAAGCCACGGCCGAACACGAGGACGAACCGCAGGTCGTCTTCAGCACCATCCTGGCCGGCTCGCGCGCCCGCGTGATCGCCATGTCGGGCGACGTCACCGCCGTCCTGCTGCCCGACCAGAAACTCCTGGTCATCTACGGCCCCGACGGCACCGAACGCTCCGCCTACCCCATGGACCTCCCCGCCTCCGACCTGGCCGGCGACCCACCGGGCGGCGTCGAACAGACCACCCGCACCGACAGCGGCGTGTACTGGTTCACGGGCACCAAAACCGTCGCCCTCTCCCGCGACACCCTCCAGCCCCGCTGGACCCTCTCCTCCACCCGCGGCCCCGGCATCACCTTCGCGCGCCAGCTCGTCGTCCCCATCACCGGCGGCCTCGCCGTCCTCAACGAAACCGACGGCTCCACCCTCCGCACGGTCGGCGTCGACCGTGGCGGCTACACCGGCGTGGTCCGGCTGACGGCGTTGGGGCCGGTGCTGCTGGAACAGCGTGGTCCGGTGGTGGCGGCGCTGCGGTAGGGCGCCTCGGGGTCAGGCCTGGGCGATCGTGATGATCTCCCGGCTCCGGTCGGTCATCGCCGCCCGATCCCAGTCCCCGAACCGCTCCTGCACCGCGAACCCGGCGGCACCGAGGAACTCGTCGAGCTCGGCCGGGCCGAGAAACCGCAGCGTCGCGCGGTCGACGCGCAGCACAGTGCCATCCGGGGCGGCCGCCGTCTCGGTGAAGCTCACCAGGTCACCGACGACCGACTCGACCTCGTGCCACACGCGCAGCTCGCGCGGCCGCGAGACCGTGACCGCGTGGGCGGGAGTCCAAGTCTCCCAAGCCTTTGCACGCGGGTGCCGCGTTTCGAAGGCGAACCGGCCGCCGGGCCGCAACGCGCGGCGGACAGCGGTGAGGGAAGCCCGCAGGTCGTGGTCGGTGGTGAGGCACTGGAACGCGTGACCGGTCATCGTGACGAGGTCGAACTCCGCGGCGACGATGAGTCCGGCGGCCGTTCCGGGCCACCACTCGACGTCGGGGCAGCGGTGGCGTGCCCGTGCGAGGGCCGCGTGATCAGGGTCGAGGCCGGCGAGGCGGCCTCGGTGGCCTCGGTCGCGGGCGTGGCGCAGCAAGGCGCCGGTGCCGCAGCCGAGGTCGAGGACCGTCGGCGACTCGTCCACGAGCGCATCGTAAAAGGCGTCCGAGGGGGAAGCCGCCCCAGGGGTTGAGGGCGTCGTAGAGTTCGGCGGCCTCGGTGTCGGACAGGTGCGCCGTCACGCCCACCAGAAGACGGTGAGCGCGGCGAAGGTGACCAGCAGGACGCCGATGCCCGCCAGGGCGGCGGTGCGGCCGTAGCGGCGGTCGGCGACGCGTTGCAGCAGCAGGGCCACCACGGCGGCGACGGGGTGGCCGATGAGGAGCAGCGCGTTCGGGCCCGGGGCGCCGGTGGCGAGGCAGACGACCTCCACGCCAAGGACCCCGACGGCCAGTACTGCGAGGCCCGCGGCGATCGAGCCGGTGAAGCCGCGCCACCAGCGGCCGCGTGGTTTGCCCGTGACCGCCGGCTCAATGCGGTGTGGGGCTGCGACGGGTGCTCCGGCGATGGAGTCATCCGCGGTGGCGTTGTCGGCAGTGGAGGCGCCCGCGGTGGCGTTGGCGGCGGAGAAGAAAGCGGCAGCGTCATCGGCGGCGGAATCGTCCGCAGCCACGGCTTGCGTCTCAGCGAAGGCATCGGCTTCAACAGCATCCGCGCCCGGCGATTCGGCCGAAGTCTCTTCCACACCAACGACATCCGCGGCCGGCTCCTCCGGCGCCGACGCCGAGGAATCCCCGGAAACAGCGCCATCAACAGCAGCCGACGGCTGCACAACAGCCTGCTGCTCGTCACCAGGAGCGCGCGGACTGGCGAGAGGGACAGAGGTCAGCTCATCGGTGTCAGGTGAGGCCATGAACAAAGTCCAGTCGTCAAAAGGGGAACGGAGAGAACGTCAGGGCGCCAGCAGGTCCCACGGTTGCGCGGCGGGGCCGGCTTGTTGGCCTTCGGCGCAGCTGGGGCGGAAGTCGCACCAGGAGCAGCGGCGGTCGGGGCGGGCGGGGAAGAGGGTGTCGGCGTCGGCGCCCGCGTCGAGGGTGTCGGTGGCCAGGCGGAGGTCGCCCGCGGTTTCCTCGGCGCGTTGGAGGTGGCGCTTCAGGGATTCCGGCGTGTGTTCGGCCGCGGCGATCGTGCCGGTGGGCAAGTGGTGCAGCTCGACCTTCGTGCACGGCATGCGCAGCGTGCGCGAAGACGCCACCGCATACATCGCGAGCGCCTGCGACGCGCGGGCCTCGTACTCATCAGGCGCGCGCCGGCCCGTTTTGTAGTCCACGATCACCAGCTCGCTGCCGCGTCGGTCGATGCGGTCGGTGCGGCCCTCGATGATCATGGTCGGCTGCCCACCCGTGGTACTCACGGGCGCGGAAACCCAGCGCTCGAGGCCCACCGGGTCCTCGGTGACGTCGTGGTCCTCCACGTACTCCCCGACCCAGCCCTTCGCCCGCGCTCGGTAGCGCGCGGCCTGCTCGGCGTCCTCGAAACCCGCGTCCTTCCAATACTCGCCCACGAGCGCCATCGCGCGCTGCGCCGTGCGCTTGGCCGCGGGCAGGTCGAACAACGCCCGCAACGCGTTGTGCACCACCGCGCCCAGCGTGCTGTGCGCCCACGGCCCCGTGCGCTGCGGGGTGGGCCGCTGCAGGTAGCTCAACCGGTAGCGGCGCGGGCAGTCCTCGAACGTGCTCAACCGCGCCGGCGACACCTTCGTGAGCCGCACTGGCTGCTCCACGCCGAAATCGAACCCCAGCTGTTCCTTCACACGACCCCCGTTCGGTTCCGGCGCCCACGCTACGCACCACCACCGACACTTTCCGGCGCGGGGGCGGCCCTCGGCCGAAGGCGAACGGCCGCGCCGCCTGACGCGAGAGCGAAGGACTATCCGGCCCCGGTGATGAACCCCTTCACCGAGTTCGCCACCAGCTCCACCGCGATCGCGGCCAGCAGCAGGCCCGCGATCTTCGCGACGAGCGTGATGCCGCTTTCCTTGATCACGCGGATCACCACCCCGGAGAAGCGCAGGCACGTGTAGATCACGAAGTGCACGGCCAGGATCGCCAGACCGAGCGCGATGTACGCACCGACGTGCCCGTCGGCCTGGCGGACGAACACGATCGTGGCCGCGATGGCGCCCGGGCCGGCCAGCAGCGGCGTCCCGAGCGGCACGAGGGCGACGTTGACGTCGTCGGTCGCCTCGGGCTCGTTGCCGCCCTTGCCGGTGAGCAGCTGCAGCGCGATGAGCAGCAGGAGCAGGCCGCCGGCGCCTTGCAAGGCCGGGATGCCGATGCCGAGGTACGCGAGGATCGCCTGCCCGGCCACGGCGAACAGCGAGATCACCAGCAGCGACACCAGCACGGCCTGGCGCGCGGCCTTCACGCGCGTGGCCATGGGCTTGCGGCCGACGAGGCTCAGGAACACCGGCACGGTGCCCGGCGGGTCCATGATGACGATGAGCGTGATGGTGGCGCTGATGAACAGCTTCGCGTCGAAGTACTGCGCGAGGCCCATCTCAGCCCTTCACGATCTGCGACCCGGTGGCGCGCGCCACCAGCTCCTCGAACTGACCGGGGTCGGTCGTCTCCTGGCCGAGGCCGATCGTCTTGTTCGTGCCGTGGTAGTCGCTCGACCCGGTGCGGATAAGGCCCAGCTCGTCGGCGAGCTCGCGCGTGCGCACCCGCGTGGCCGGCTCGTGGTTGGGGTGGTCCACCTCGACGCCGGTGAGGCCGCGCCGGGCGAGGTCACGCAGGGTGTCCTCGCTGATCGTCGCGCCGCGGCTGTAGGCGAAGGGGTGCGCGATCACCGTGACGCCACCCGCCGCGACGATCATGTCGATCGCCTCTTCGACAGGCGTGTCGTGGCGCGGCACGTAGTAGCCGCGGCGGCTGCCGAGGTACTCCGCGAAGGCCTCGTCGACGCTCGACACCAGCCCCGCGCGCACGAGGGCCTGCGCGAGGTGCGGGCGGCCGGCGGGCGAGTCCGGGGGCAGCAGGCCCATGATCTCGTCGGCGTCGATCGGCAGGCCGTCGGCGGTCATGCGGGCCGCCATGGCCCGCAGCCGCGTGCGGCGCTCGGCCCGCAGCCGCGTCTGCTCGGCGACGAGCGCCGGCGCGGTCGGGTCGAAGAGGTACGCGAGCAGGTGCACGCTGATCCGCCAGCCCGTTTCCGGGTCGACGGACACCGTGGACAGCTCGGCACCGGGAACGAGGGTCAGCCCCGGTGGCACGGCCTCCGCCGCCGGGCCCCATCCGGCGGTGGTGTCGTGGTCGGTGATCGCGACCACGTCGAGGCCGGCCCGGACGGCGGCTTCGACCAGCCCGGAGGGGCTGTCGGTGCCGTCGGAGGCCGTGGAATGGGCGTGCAGGTCGATGCGCATCGTGTCCATTCTCGACGATGCGCTGCGTCACAGCGACCCCGGTACCTGGGGCAACGCCCGCAGGTCAGCCGACGGGCTTCTTGCCCCGCGCGGCGCGCTGTGCCTTGATCATGGAGAAGCGCTCGGCCTGCTTCTGCTTGTCGCCGAACACGAGCTCCGAGATCGTGTCGTAGAACTCCTCGGGCCGCGGCAGGTAGTCGATGCGGTTGAGGGCCTGGATCTGGCCCGCCGACTCGACGACCATCGTGCCGTAGCCGAGCACCCGGCCCCAGCCAGGACGTTCGTAGGTGAGGTCGGTGACCTTCGTGATCGGCATCATCAGCACCTTGGTGGTGATGACGCCCTTCGTCAGCACGAACCGCTTGTCCGTGACAACGAGCCGCTCCACCCACCACTGCACCACCGCGTAGGCGAACCGCAGCACGACCAGCAGCGCGACGTACCAGAGGATGTTCTGCACCACCCACAACGACGGCGGCAGCAGGTACGAGATCAGTACGCAGACGGCGAGCAGAGCCGCCGCCTCGAACGTGTCCCAAAGCAGCACTGCCCAATGGCGGCGGATGCGGATGACCCGCCGCTCGGTGTCGAGCAGGTACTCGTCGGGGTCGCGTGGCGCGAACATGTCTCGAGGTTATCCCCCGTCAGCCGTTGAACACGTTGCTGACGAACGAGACCACCGATTCGGCCGAGCTACGCAGGAAGTCGACGATGTTGCCGACGAGACCTGCCGCCTGGTTCGGCTGAGCGATCACGAAGAACAGCACCAACGCGATACCCACGAGACCCGCAAGCTTCTTCGCGTTCACAGCGATCAATCCCGTCTCTAAACGTGGCACCGGAAAACTGACTTTCTACGTTGTACCGCACCAACCACCCACGCGGCAGGAAAGTCCCGCGCATGGGTCAGCAGGCCGTCCGAAGTGTACCGTATGGCTACTCTCCGTGTACAGCGTGACCATTCTTGAATTGACACAGGCGGGGTTGACCTCATGGGCTTGCCGAACGACACCCGAGTGCCCTGCGTGGGCGGCATCGTCTTCGACGAGCGGGGCCGGCTGCTGCTCATCCAGCGTGGCCACGACCCCGGCCGCGGCCTGTGGTCACTGCCCGGCGGCCGCGTCGAACAGGGCGAAACGGACACCGAGGCCGTGGTTCGCGAGCTGCGCGAAGAGACCGGCCTCGACGTGACCCCGCACACATTCGTCGGCATGGTCGCCCGCGGCCCCTACGACATCCGGGACTACGAGTGCGTCGCCACCGCCGGCACCCTCACGGCGGGCGACGACGCCGACGACGCGCGCTGGGTCGACTCGGCCGAACTGGTGGAACTGGACACCTCGGGCCGCCTCGTGGATCTCTTGTTCGTGACCCTGCGTGACTGGGGTGCGTTGCCGCGAGCCTGATTCCGATCGGGGCAATTTCGGGGTTGCCGCGATTGCGTGCGCGAATGCGTGGGGATTTCACAAGTCGGTGAATGGTGTTATCCAGGCGGCCCCCGCCGGATGAGCACCGGAAATGCCGCTCGGACAATTCCCATCAATGCACGTGCATCCGAGGACGCATAAGCGCACGCCACCCCCGTTGTGACTGATGGGGTGAATGTGACACAAGTTACACAGCGTGCGGCCGCCGACCGTCAGGCCGGCAGCCAGGTCATCCGCTGCCCGCGCGGCGTCGTCCGCGCCAGCGCCCGGGCCTCCGGCTTCCCGTCCGGCCACGACACGAGGCCGAGCACGCAGGAGTCCGGCGCCGGCGAGCCCAGGTCGGTGCGGTCGGGCAGCACCAGCTTGAGGCCGGCCTCGTAGTACCCCTCGGTGACCCACCACAGCGGCCGGGTCCCGGCGAGCGCCGTGAGCGCGTCGACGAAATCGGCCCGGCGGTCGCCGAAGTAGGGCAGGGCGTGGCTGGTCAGGACGACCAGCGGCAGGTCGGCCGGCAGCGTCGCCGCGGCGGAGGCCAGGTCGTCGACCCCGTCGCCGGTGATCAGGGGCGGCACGTGCTTGCGCTGTTCCGCGGCGGCCGTGCGCAGCAGGCGGATGCGGTCCGGCTGGTCGGCCCACACGCAGGCCTCGAGCCAGGCGAGCTCTTCCTCGTCGGCGAGGTCCACGGGCGCGCGGTCCAGGCCGGCGCGCGCCCCGATCGCGACCTTCTTCGGCAGCTTCGGCAGCACGCCACCAGGTGCGACGTCGAGCGCGCAGTGCAGGCCGACGGCCGCCTTGGCCGGGCCGGCGACGAGCTGCTCGCCGCCGTTGCACTGGTAGCGGTAGGAGAACCGGTCGAGGCCCAGCAGCAGGCCGGCGCTGCAGCCCACCTCGAGCAGGGCGATCTTGCCGCCGGCTTCCTTGGCCGCCGCCGCGACGGCCGGGTACACGAGCGCGGCGCGGCGGACCTCGTTGGTCTGCGTGTAGCGCGTGGAGATGATCGCGCGGGCCTTGTCGGCGCGTTCGAGCAGGAAGGTCCGGAACAGCGGCCAGGTCTCGCTGTCGACGCCGTCGAAACCACCCAGTGACGGGTAGTAACGCGAGAGCGGGTGGATCGGCTCGGCCTGGATGAGGCGGTGGGCCGCGGCGAGCAGCAGCGTGCTGCGGGCGTCGTCGCCGCGCGCTTCGGCGAGCAAGCCGGCCACGTCGTCGTCCTCGGCCGACTGCGTGGCGAGGTGGTCGTACAACGGCGACTCGCCGCGCGCCTCGACCTCGGCGAACTTGCGCAGCCGCCGCTTGATCTCTTCCAGGGCGATAGCCACCCGCGCTCCTCCTCGAACAACTCCCGGCCTGGGTAACGCCGCCTGAGCCACTTGCGACACTCACCGGTGGTGAGGAGTACCCTCGACCATTGGTGTTCGTGCGTCAACGCGAGCCCCACCACTCTCCGCGTCTTCACGATCGCGCCGGCCCGAAGGAGGTGAGGAACGCCTTATGAGTAGTGGCGATAGTCCGCTCCCTAGTAGTCCCAGCGTTCCCACATGGCCGGCCCACCGATCTTTCTCCTGGTAGGTCCGGCGCACAGGGAACGCCGGTGATGCCGGACGGACGCTGAAGTCCGCCTGGCCGTCGTCTTCGTGTTCCACCACGACGCCAGCCCAGGAGATCCCATGCCTGCCATCCCTTCCCTCGGTGGCCTTCGCGGCCGCGGCGGCAGCCGCACCAAGCCGATGCTCGAGCGGCCGATTCCCGTGCCGCTCTCGGCCTATGTCGTCGACTGCGCGGTGTACGTCGACGGCACGCGCCTGCCCGGCCGCTGGACGCACTCCGAAGCCATCAAAGAGGTGCGCAAGCGCCACGCGGGATTTGTCTGGATCGGGCTGCACGAACCGGACGAAGAGCAGATCCAGGGCATCGCAGAAACGTTCGGACTCCACGAGCTGGCCGTGGAAGACGCGCTGGAAGCCCACCAGCGCCCCAAGCTCGAGCGCTACGACGACACGCTGTTCCTGGTGCTCAAGACCGTCCGCTACGTGGAGCACGAGTCGCCGACCACGGCCAACGAGATCGTCGAGACCGGTGAGCTCATGGTGTTCCTCGGCCGCGACTTCGTGATCACCGTGCGCCACGGCAACCACTCCGGCTTGGCCCGGCTGCGCCGCGAGCTGGACGAGGACTCCGAGCGCCTCTCGCTCGGCCCGGCCGCGGTGGTCCACGCCATCGCCGACCACGTGGTGGACCACTACCTCGAGGTCTCCAGCCGCATCGAGTCCGACATCGACGAGATCGAGGCGCAGGTGTTCGCGCCGCGCTCGCTCGTGAGCGCCGAGCAGATCTACCTGATGAAGCGGGAAGTGCTCGAGCTGCGCCGCGCCGTGCTGCCGCTCGCCACGCCCGTGTCACGCCTGGCCGAGGGGTACACGCGGCTGGTGCCCGACGAGGTGCGCTCGTACTTCCGCGACGTCGCCGACCACCTCGTGACCGTGTCCGAGCGCGTGGCCGCGTTCGACGAACTGCTGAGCACCCTGGTCGACGCCACCGTCGCGAAGATCTCGCTGCAGCAGAACACCGACATGCGCAAGATCACCGCGTGGGCGGCGATCATCACCGTGCCCACGATGGGCGCGGGGATCTACGGCATGAACTTCGACTACATGCCCGAGCTGCACTGGAAGTTCGGCTACCCGATCGCGGTCACGGTGATCTTCGCGATCTGCCTGCTCCTGTACCGAATATTCCGGAAGAACGGCTGGCTCTAGCCGCCACGCGGTCCCCGTTCCGTTCACCCGGTAGCGCTACAGGAGTACTCCCATGCCTCGTTGCCTCACCAACCTCAAGTTCTGGGCCCTGACCCTCGGGATCGTCTGGATCCTCGGCATCGTCACCGTGATCAGCCTCAACCCGGGGTTCTCGCACGGCATGAAGTGACGCCGGCAGGCCTTACCCTGGGCCCATGCCGAAAGCGCTGGTGGTGGCCGACGAGGTCGACGAGCGGCTGTGGACCGGCGCGGTCCGCTCGCTCCACGTCGACCTCGTGGTCGGCGCCGGCGACCTGCCGTACGACTACCTCGAGTTCCTCGCCGGCTCGCTCGACGTGCCGTGCGTGTTCGTGCCCGGCAACCACGATCCCGACCTGAGCGGCTACACGCGGTACGGCGGACTGTCCATGAAGGACGGTTTCCCGACCGAGTGGCCCGGCCCCGCGGGCGGGATCAACGCCGACGGGCGCGTCGTCGACGTCGCCGGGCTCCGGATCGCCGGGCTCGGCGGTTCGATCCGCTACAACGAGGGCCCGAACCAGTGGACCCAGCGCCAGCAGTCGCGCCGGGCCCGCGGGCTCGAGTGGCGCGCTCGGTGGCGCCGCCGGCGCGACGGGCGTGAAGTCGATGTGCTGCTCACCCATTCCCCACCGCTGCACCTCGGGGACCGCGACGATCCACCGCACCGCGGTTTCGCCTGCCTGCACCGCACGATCGCCACGCTGCGGCCGCGCTGGCTGCTGCACGGCCACATCCACCCGCACGGCGAACCGGTGCCCGACCGCGTGGTCGGCACCACCCGCGTGCGCAACGTGGTGGGCCACCGGATCATGGAGTTCCCGCGATGACCAGACCCACCGGTTTCCCACGCGCCGACGCCGAACACGACTTCCTGCGCGCCCGCCGCGGCCAGGTCCTTTCGCGACTGTCCACCTGGCTGCGCCGCGAGCCCGACGACGTGAACATCATGCTGCCGTTCCACGAGGTCGTCGACGCGCTGGGCTACGCGGGCGAATCACGCATCGGACTGCGGGTGATCACTCTCGACTCGATCGTGGGCACGGTGGACCGCAGCCGCGACTTCGACCGCCGCTTCCGCCCGACGTCCGGGCGCGTGCGCGAACGTTGGGAACGGCTGGCCCTGGCGTCCCGGCGCGGCGAGGCCATTCCGCCGATCGAGGTGTACCGCGTGGGCGAACTGCACTTCATCATCGACGGCCACCACCGCGTGTCGGTCGCCCACGCCCAGGGTCTGTCCACAATAGAGGCCCAAGTCACCGCGGTGCGCACGACGCTCAACCCCACCGGCATCCGCTACCGCGGCGACCTCATCGTGAAGGACTACCGGCGGCTCTTCCTCGAGCGCGTGCCGCTCACCGGCCACGCGCGCGCGTCGGTGATCATGTCCGACCCGTGGGACTACGCGAAGCTCGGCGAGCACGTGGAGGCGTGGGGCTTCCGGCTGATGCAGGACGAGGGCCGCTACACCGACCGCGCGAAGCTGGCCCAACGTTGGTACGACGAGGAGTTCACGCCCGTCACCGGCATGCTGCGCCAGGCCGACCTGATCGGCGACCGCACCGACGCGGAGGCCTACATCTGGGTCGCGGCGGAGCGCTACCGGCTGATCCGCACACACCGGTGGGACGACGACGTGATCGAGGCGCTGCGCACGAACCGGCCGTGATTCCTGCCTGATCGTCGGCTTACGACAGGGCCACTCAGGCCTTGTCAGGACTGCCCTGACGCCGCTACTGTCAGGGCAGTCCTGACACGCACTGGGAGGCGTTCCGATGACCGACGACAGCTACTGCTCCTTCTGCCTCAAGCCCGCCGCCGAAGTCAGCAAGCTCATCTCCGGCGCCGGTGTGTACATCTGCGACGGCTGCGTGAGCCTGTGCGGCGAGATCCTGGCCGGGCAGCACGAGCCGGCCACGCCGGAAGTCACGCTGTGGGACCGCAAATCCGACGAGGAGATCCTGCAGAGCATCCCGCGCATGGCCATGGTGAGCGCCCAGACCGACGCGCGCATCCAGGCCCAGGTCGACCTCCTGCGCACCCGCGGCGTCGCGTGGGCACGCATCGGCGAGGCGCTGGGCGTGACCCGGCAGTCGGCGTGGGAACGGTTCTCAGCCGACAAGTGAGGCGGCGAGCGTCTTGCCCAGCCACGGGTAGACCGTGCCGGTCCAGACCTGCTGGCCGAGACCCGCGCAGTGCCCGTCGGCGCCTTCGGCCGCGGTGAGCCGCACGACCTGGGCCGGCGTGGTGAGGGCCTCGCGCAGCACCGGTCCGCCGCCGGCGGTGAAGTCGTGTTCGGACTCCACGAGCAGGGCCGGGCAGGTGATGTCCCCCGCCTGGGCCAGCATCGTGAACCGGCGCAGCTCGCTGAAGTACGCGCGCACGGAATCGAGACCGTGGGCGGCCATGCGGGCGCGGAAGAACTCCGCGCGGTCGGCGCTGCGGCTCATCTGCGCCCGCACCACGGGCACGGCCGCCAGCGCGAGCGGACCGGACGGCACGCGCGCGCCGAGGTCCGGCTGCGCGGGATCGCACACGAGCGCCGCGATCCGGTGCTCCGCGGTGGCGGCGCGCGGAGCGAGGTAGCCGGCGAAGGAGCGGCCGACGAGCACGATCTTCGCCGGGTCGACCCCGGGCCGCTCGAGCAGCCAGTCGAGCACGGGCGTGAGCACGTTTTCGAAGTCGTGGCGCAGGTAGCGGTGCTGGACGTAGAGCGTCTCGCCTTGGCCGGGGCCGTCGAACACGAGCACGTTGTAACCGCGGTCGACGGCGCCGGGCACGTCGAGCCAGCCCGACTCGGCCGTGGAGTCGTAACCGCAGGGCAGCACGACGGTGGGCCGCGGCGTGCCGGAGGTGTGCGGCGCGAAGAGGTAGCCGTGCAGGGTCGTGTCCTCGTACGGGATCCGCACCTGTTCGGCCGGGTGCTCGAGGAGCTTCGCCGCCTCCGCGAACGCTTCGACGTGACCCTGGTACGCCGCCTGCACCCGTGGATCGTCCACATCGGACCGGAGGAAGAAGTAGGCCTGCCGGAAGTACTCGCTGGCGCGCAGGAACGCGTGGCGCGCGCTCACGCGGTCGCCCGCCGCCAGCGCGGAGTCGCCCGCCACACGCGCCCGGTCCGCCGGTGCCGACCACGCGTCGTACCAGCCGCCGCCGGAGAGCTTGCCGACGCCGCGTGCCGTCGCGAACGCCTCGCCGAGATCGGCCGCGTGCACCACCGCGGCGTTGAGCGTGCGCGTGAACTGACCGTCGTAAGCGGGATCGCGGAAGAAGACCTTCGCAGGGTCCGTCATGTCCGGTGAGTCGGACACCCCGGAACGCGGGTTACCGCCGTTGAAAAAAGAACGGTCCCGCTCCCGACAGCGCCGGGAACGGGACCGTTCACCCCCGATCAGTGACTACACGTGCACCGCCGGCACCACCGCGGCGCCGCGGGGCGCGCCCGGGCGCAGCAGCAGGCCGGTGATCACCGCGCCGGCCGCGAAGATGACCGCGGCCCAGGTGAACGCCGTGGTGTAGCTGTGCACGGCGGCCTCGGCAGCGAGCTGCGGCGTGGGCGCGCGGCCGGCCAGGAACGTGGTGGCCGCGTTGCCCGCGAGGGTGCTCAGCAGCGCGGTGCCGATCGAGCCGCCGACCTGCTGCATGGTGTTCACCGTGGCCGACGCGACGCCGGCGTCGTGCAGTTCCACGCCGAAGGTCGCGACGCTCATCGACGGCGCCATCGACAGGCCGATGCCCAGGCCCATCACCATGAGCGGGCCGAGCACACCGCCGACGTAGGTGCTGTCGAGGTCGATCGCGCTCAGCCAGAGCAGGCCGCCGGCGGCGATGAGCATGCCGGTGGGCACGAGCGGCTTCGGGCCGAAGCGCGGCAGCAGCACGCTCGTGGCGGTGGTGGCGGCGATCATCAGCGTCGCGACCATCGGCAGGAAGCCGAAGCCGCTCTGGATCGGCGTGAACTTCAGGTTCAGCTGCACGTAGAACGTGAGGAACAGGAAGATCGCGAACATCCCGATCGCGAGCAGGAACATCGCGAGGTAGGCGCCCCCGCGGTCGCGGTCGAGCAGCACGCGCAGCGGCAGCAACGGGTGCCGCACGCGCTGCTGCAGCACCACGAACGTGACCAGCAGCACCACCCCGGCCGTGAGGAAGCCCCACACCGAGATCGAGCCCCACGAGTCGTGCTCGGCGTTGGAGAAGCCGTAGACCAGCGCGAACAGACCGGCCGAAGCGCTGATCGTGCCCGGCAGGTCGAGCTTCGGACGCGGGCCGTCGGCCTCCTGGCGGCGCAGCAGCAGCGCGCCGCCGATGAAGGCGATCACCGCGAAGACGATGTTCACGAACATGCACCAGCGCCAGTCGAGGTACTCGGTGAGCACGCCGCCCAGCAGCAGGCCGATGGCCGCACCGCCACCACCGATCGCGCCGAACACGCCGAACGCACGGCCGCGTTCCTTCGGGTCGGTGAACGTGGTGGTGAGCAAGGAAAGCGCGGCCGGCGCGAGCAGCGCGCCGAACACCCCCTGCGCCGCGCGGGCGATCAGCAGCATCTCGATGCTGCTCGCCGCACCGCCGATCGCCGACACCGCGGCGAACCCGGCGAGCCCGACGAGGAAGGCGTTCTTGCGGCCGAACACGTCCGCGAGCCGCCCGCCGAGCAGCAGCAGGCTGCCGAACGCGAGCGCGTACGCGGTGACCACCCACTGGCGGGCGTCGTTGGAGAAGCCGAGGTCGACCTGCGCCGAAGGCAGCGCGATGTTCACGACGGTGGCGTCGAGCACCACCATCAGCTGAGCCAGGCCGATCATCACGAGGATCGCCCAGCGTCTGGAGTGGTGCGGGTTTTCGGCGTGGCTCGGCGCGTCCTCCCCCGGACGTTCGAGCGTGGCCGTCGAGTCAGGCATGCGGATTTCCCTCACGGATAGTGATCAGAACGCTATGTGGAGTAGGTCCCTCCCCTTACTCGACCCAAGGTACACAAAAACCGGAGATGGTGCCTCGACTTCTTTTGGTAACCTGGTAGCCATGACACGGGACGCTGCTCCCGCCGCACCGGCGCGGCCGCTGCGGCGTGACGCCGAACTCAACCGCCGGCGCATCCTCGAATCCGCCCGAGCCGTCTTCGGCAAGCGCGGGCTGGAAGCCACCCTCGACGACGTCGCTCACCACGCCGGCCTCGGCGTCGGCACGGTCTACCGGCGGTTTCCGAGCAAGGAACACCTGATCGAGGCCATGTTCGCCGAGCGGCTGCAGGAGATCGCCGACCTCGCGCAGGCGGCCCTCGACATCGAAGACCCGTGGGACGGCTTCGTCGACTTCGTGTGGCGCACGGTCGAGCTGCACTCCGCCGACCGCGGGCTGCGCGAGATCCTGCTGTCGAAGGCGTTCGGGCACGAGCACGTGGCCGAGGTGAAAGCTCACATGGTGCCGCTCATCACCCGGCTCATGGAGCGCGCGCAGGAGTCCGGCCAGCTGCGCGCCGACCTCGTGCCCACCGATCTGCCGCTCATCCACCAGATGGTCGGCGCCGCGATCGAGTACACCAGCGCCGTCGAGCCGCACCTGTGGCGCCGCTGCCTCGCCCTCATCCTCGACGGCCTGCGCGCCGAGCCGGGCCGCGCGACGGTCCTGCCGCACCCCGGGCTGGACCAGGAGGAGATCGACGCGGCGATGTGCGCGTGGCGACAGCCCCGCCATCCCCACCAGGCCACGCCGAAGCCGTAACGGGGCCCGCACCTACCTCAAAGCACTGAAGGGCGCTGTGAGGGAATCTGCTTCCCTCACAGCGCCCTTCGGCACAGCCGCCAACGCAGCCGAACAAGCTCCCCCAGCCGGCTCAGGCATACGTCAGCTCCGCGGCAAGCCACCACCGTGGCCGCAGCCGGGAGCGGTCATCACTCACTCGGCATGATGGCCCACAAGATCAGATAGGCGACGAACTGCGGCCCCGGCAGCAGGCAGGACAGCAGCGCGATCACGCGGACCTTGCCCGGCGTGGTGCCGAAGCGGCGGGCGAGCCCGGCGCACACGCCGCCGATCATGCGGTCGTTGCGCGGGCGGCTCAGCCGCTGCGTGACTGGTGCGGTCATCGTGGGTCCCCTCCCGTTGGGTCAGTCAGTCCAGGACACCAGGTCCGCGCCGCCGTGGCATCGCTCCAAGGGACGATTCGGACCCCTAAGGGCGAGGGGCCCCTACCGGCGAACCACTCCGCCACGCGCGGGCCGCACCGAAATCCTGCCGCGCTGACCTGCGGTGACACCACGGCGAGGAGTGGGATTTCCCTGTCAGGGCTGTTTTTCGACGCCGGCGTGGTGATACTGCACCCCGTGCGTTTCCCCTTCGGACCCGTGGTCGTCGCGCTCGCTGCTGCGCTGGTGCTCGGCGCTTGCTCGTCGGCAGCCGTGCCCGCACCCGCTGCCACGCAGGCGCCATCGCCGTTGACCGCGGTGGCGGCGCTGGGTGATTTCACCACGCTGGACTACTGCAGCCTGCTCGACGTGTCGCGCCTGCGCGGCGCGACGGCCGACGATCCCGACTCGTCGTTCACCGACTGCCGCGCCGACTACGTGCGCAGCGGGCGGCCACACACGGTGAGCGTGGGCCCGCTGGCGGCCGAGGCCGATCCCAACGTGAAGCCCTACCAGTACTCCGGGCCGCTGCCCGACGGCGTCGCCGTGCAGCAGGCCGGGTTCACGCCCGACACCACGTGCTCGCGCGTGGTGACGTTCGCCGACGGGATCCGGCTCAACGTCGCGGTTTCCGATACTGAAGGCCCCAGCGCCGCCGACGACCGCTGCACCGACGCCGACGCGGTGGTCGGCGGGGTGCTCGCCACCGCGACCGGCGGCAAGGTGCGCCACCGCCAGTTCCCCGACCGCTCGTGGGGCCGCGTCGACCCGTGCGCGCTGCTCAACGTCCACGAGCTCGACGCGATCAGCGGCGCCGGCACACAGCCCTCGGCCGGGTTGTCCGGCCACTCGTGCATCCGCGGCACGGTGAGCGTCGAGTTCTCCGTGCAGAAACAGGCCCCGGCGGGCGCGAGCGAAACCCTCGGCGGCCGCACGGCCCGCCAGAGCACCGACGGCGCGTTCTGCCGCCTCACGACCAGCCAGCCCTCGCCCGACACACCGGGCCGCGGCGAGCAGGCCGTGGTGAGCGTGGTGGACACGAGCGGTTCGGGCGGCGCGGCCGCGTGCCCGGCGGCGACCCAGGTCGCCACGCTGGTGTTCGCCAAGATCCCCTGAGCACGGCTCGCTCCGAACTCGCTCGACACAACTCCCTCGACACGACGACGGCCCCCTCCGCGGGAAGCGGAAGGGGCCGTCGTCTCGACCGGTTACCCCTCGTAGGTGAGGTTCCGCCCGTTGCTCGGGTCGAACAGCTTCACCTTGTCCGCGTCGAACCAGATCTCCAGATCCGTGTTCTCCGCCGCCCGCGACTCGGCCGAAAGCCGGGCCACGATGAGCGACTCGGCGCCCGGCACGTCGGCGGAACCGCTGTCGGCGGCCAGCTCGGCGAGCTCGGCCGACGTGGCCACCTCGCCTTCCACCGTGAAGTGCGCGAACTTCTCCGACCCCATCGACTCGAGCACGTCGATGTGCGCGGTGAACGTGGAGCCCGCTGTGCGCTGGGCGGCGTCAATGAGCGACGCGTCCTCGAAGTTCTCGGGCCGGACGCCCACGATCAGCTCGCGCGGCGCGTCAGCGGCCTCGGCCATCCGGCGCACCCGGTCGGTGAGCGGCGTGGTGCCCAGCGGGCTGTGCAGCTCACCGTTCTCCAGCGTCGCCGGCACGAAGTTCATCGACGGCGAGCCGATGAAGCCCGCCACGAACAGGTTCGCCGGGTTGTCGTAGAGGAACTGCGGCGAGCCGATCTGCTGCACGTAACCGGCCCGCAGCACCACCACGCGGTCACCCAACGTCATGGCCTCGGTCTGGTCGTGGGTCACGTACAACGTGGTCGTGCCGAGTTGCTTCTGGATCTTCGACACCGACGTGCGCATCTGGCCACGCAGCTTCGCGTCCAGGTTGGACAGTGGTTCGTCCA
Source organism: Amycolatopsis rhabdoformis (assembly GCF_035918295.1). Taxonomy (GTDB): domain Bacteria; phylum Actinomycetota; class Actinomycetes; order Mycobacteriales; family Pseudonocardiaceae; genus Amycolatopsis; species Amycolatopsis rhabdoformis. Next base: position 9,218,501 of record NZ_CP142149.1, on the reverse strand, counting down.
TCAGGAACGCCTTGGGGTTGCGCACGATCGCGCGCCCCATCGCCACGCGCTGGCGCTGGCCACCGGAGAGGTTCGCCGGCTTGCGGTCCAGGTGCGCGGTGAGGTCGAGGATCTTCGCGGCCTCCTCCACCTTCGCGCGCACCGTGGCGTCGTCCACCTTGGCCAGCCGCAGCGGGAACGCCATGTTCTCCCGCACGCTCATGTGCGGGTAGAGCGCGTAGGACTGGAACACCATCGCGATGTCGCGGTCCTTGGGGGCGCGCTCGTTCACGCGCTGCCCGTCGATGCGCAGCTCACCGGACGAGATGTCCTCCAGGCCGGCCACCATGTTGAGCGTGGTCGACTTCCCGCAGCCGGACGGGCCGACCAGGATGATGAACTCGCCGTCCGCGATCGTGATGTCCACTTCGGACACCGCGAGCGCGCCGTCGGGGTAACGCTTCGAAACCTTGTCGAGGACGATTTCAGCCATGGGTCAGCCCTTCACCGCACCGGACGTCAGCCCCGCCACGATGCGACGCTGGAAGAACAACACGAACAGGATGATCGGGACGGTGATCACGACCGCGGCCGCGCTCACCTGGCCCGTCGGGTCCTCGAACTGCGAAGACCCGGTGAAGAACGACAACGCGGCCGGCACCGTGCGCGACGCCGTGGTGGACGTGAGCGAGATGGCGAACAGGAAGTCGTTCCAGCAGAAGATGAACACCAGGATCGCCGTGGTGAACACGCCCGGTGCGGCCAGCGGCGCGATCACCTTCCGGAACGCCTGGGCCGGCGTCGCGCCGTCCATCTTCGCCGCTTTTTCGAGCTCCCACGGGATCTCCCGGAAGAACGCCGAGAGCGTGTAGATCGAAAGCGGCAGGGCGAACGTGATGTAGGGCAGGATCAGGCCCAGCCACGTGTCGAACAGGCCCAGGTTGCGCTCGATGTTGAACAGCGGTGTGACGAGCGAGACCTGCGGGAACATCGCGATCAGCAGGGAGAGCCCCACGAGCAGCTGCTTGCCGGGGAACGCGAGGCGCGCGATGGCGTAGGCCGCCATCGTGCCCAGCACCACCGCGATCACCGTGGAGATCACGGCGATGCCGATCGAGTTCACCAAGGCCCGCAGGAACTCCGACGTCTGGAAGATGTCGGCGTAGTTCTTCAGCGTCCACTGCTGGGGCCAGAAGCTGCCGTCGTTGAGCGTGTCCTTCGTCTTGAAGGACAGGGAGATGATCCACAGCACGGGGATCAGCGCGAAGGCCACGACGAGGATGTCGATGAGGCCCCAGCTCACTTTGCGGCCGGTCGTGACCGCACCACCGATGGCCATCAGCGTTTACCCCCGTCGTCCGTACCGGGTGCGGCCGTGCCGAACACCTTGATGAAGAGGAACGCGATGATCGCCACCGTGATGAAGATCAGCACGGCCATCGTGGAACCGATGCCGAGGTTGAGACCCTTGACGAGGTTGTCGTAGGTCATCATCGACACCGAACCCGTATCCTGCGCTCCGTTGGTGAGCACGTAGATGTTGTCGAAGATGCGGAACGCGTCGAGCGTGCGGAACAGCAGCGCCACGAGGATCGCGGGCTTCATCACCGGCAGCATCACCTTGGTGAACCGCTGCCACGCGCTCGCGCCGTCCATCGCCGCGGCCTTGAGCAGGTCCTCCGGCACCAGCGCGAGACCGGCCATCAGCAACAGCGCCATGAACGGCGTGGTCTTCCACACCTCGGCGAGGATGATGATGAACAGCGACGGCCACTGCTGGGTGAGCGGCGCCGCGCCTTCGCCGAGGGCGTTGGCGAGGTAGCCGGTCTCCGGCGTCCACGCGAAGTACCACGAGAACGCGGCCACCACGGTGACGATGCCGTACGGGATCAGCGCGACGGTGCGCACGAGCCCGCGACCCACCAGCGTGCGGTGCATGATCAGCGCGAGCGCCATGCCGAGCGCGAACTCGATCGCCACCGACACCACGGTCAGGAACATCGTGGTGCCGAACGCGGTCCACCAGTACGAGCTCGTGAGCACGGCCCCGTAGTTGGCGAACCCGACGAACTCCTGCTGCGCCGGGAACCGCAGGTCGTAGCGCTGCAGCGAAAGCCAGATCGAGTAGACGATCGGGTAGCCCGTGACCGCGATCATCACGAGGAAGGCCGGCGCGCAGAGCCACAGGCCCAGCCGTCGTTCGGCCCTCTTCCCCTCGCTCAGAACGGGTTTTCCCTTGCGGTGGCTCACGGCCTCGTGCGCGGCCGGTGCGCCGGTGGTGTCGGCGGTGCCGGTTGAGGGGTCCTGGACGGTCACGGGATCACTCCCTTCGACTGGAGCGCGTCACTGAGTTGTTCCCGCAGCTGCTGGGCCGTCACGGGCGGGTCGATCTCCGACGGCGGCGACAGGATCTTCGACATCACCGTGGACGCGTTCTGGTACGCCGGGGAAAGGGGGCGCACCGCGGCGGTCTTCAACGCGTCGAGGATGGTGTCGCGCATCGGGTACTTGATGGCCATGTTCGGGTTGTCGGCCGAAGCCGGCTTCGACGGGTCGAGCGGAACGTCGTTGTGGTACACCGATTCGATGGTCGGCGGCACGCCGTCGTTGATGGCCGAGAACTTCTGGTTCTCCGCGCTGCGCAAGCACAACGCCGCTTCGAACGCCTCGGGCTTGTGCTGCGAGTAGGTGCTCACCGCGAGGTCGTAACCGCCGATGGTCGTCTTCGCCGGCATGCCGGCCTTCGCCTCCGGGTACACCGCCCACTTGAAGTGCGCGAGGTCCTGCGGCTTCTCCTCGGCGTAGGAGGCGTAGACGAACGGCCAGTTGAGCTCGAACGCGGCGTTGCCGCGCTGGAACGTCTGGCGGACGTCGTCCTCCTTCTGGTTGGTCAGCGACGGGTCCGTGATGCCCGACGACGTGACCTGCTTGAGCAGCGCCAGCGCGTCGACCGCGCCCTGGTCCATCACCACGGACTTGCCGTCGTCGGAGAGGATGTGGCCGCCGAGCGATTCCACCAGCGTGTTGTAGATGACGACCAGGCCTTCGTACTGGGCGCCGGTGAACACGATGCTGTAGGGCTTCTTTTCCTTCTTCAGCTGCTGCGACATCTGCATCATCTCGTCCCACGTCTTCGGCGGGTTCGGGGTGATGCGGTCGTCGTACCAGAGCAGCTGCACGTTGGTGTTCTTCGGTGCGGCGTAGAGCTTTCCGTTGTAGGTGGCCGTTTCGAGCGGGCCCTGCAGCACACCGTCGGACGCGGCCGCCTTGTTCTGGCCCGTCCACTCCTCGGCCCAGCCGGCCTCCGCGAACTCCGAGACCCACGTGACGTCGAGCCCGAGGATGTCCATCGAGGTGTCACCGGCGGCGAGGCGGCGCGCCATCTGGATTCGCTGGTCGTCGGCGCCGCGCTGGAGTTTGTTGTAGACGATTTCGTAGCGCCCGCCCGCGGCTTTGTTGCAGTTGTCCACAACGCTCTGGAAATTGTCCTCGGGCGCGTAGTACACGTTGATCTTCGTCCCGGAGTCCGTGCCGCACGCGGCGAGCAGACCCGTGGCCACCAGTCCGGCGGCCAGCAGCGCGCCCGTCCGGGCGGGCGAGCGTCCCCGTAGCCTCTTTTTCCCCATCGAACAAAAGCCTCCTCACCCGCGCACGCCGGTTACCGTGACGCCCCCAGGCATCACGACGCGATGAGGCGAGTCGCGCCAGCACCCCGACGTGCTAGTGCTCGGCCGGTCGCGCTGGAGGACGCGGCCGCCCGACTGGTGTCGGACAACCTATGCCGGGCGATCACACCCCGCAAGCAGTATCGGTAACGATTAAGCCCACTGCAGTGTGAAACGCCGGAAATACCGGGGTGAACTGTGAACCGGGAGTGCTGCCATTCGGGTGACCAAGCACGAATTCACGAAGAGCACAACCCGAATTCGGCCCGACCCCACCCCTGATTGTGTGGAGTGACCGCCCGGCGTTGGCGTACAAGACAACGCCGGACGGTACAACGACCTCAGGCCGTGGCGGGCGGCGGCTTCAGCGCGAGCTTCGAGAGCAGGTCCCGCCCCTGTTCGGCGGAACGCGGCTGGCACAGCACGTCGTAGCGGCCGGCGACCAATTGGCTCGCCGACGAGAAGTCGCGGCGCCCGCGCGAGGCGCGATAGCCGATCCCGGCGAACAACAGACCCGAAAGGACACCGAGCACGAGTCCGGTGAGCAGTTGCAACGCGAAGCCCTGGTTCACGAACAGGCCCAGCAGCAGCCCGGCGAACAACCCGAACCACGCGCCGGACATCGCGCCCGCGCCCAGGACCCGGCCCAGCGTGAGCCTGCCGATCACGCGCTCCACGAGCATCAGGTCCACGCCGACGATGGTCACGTCGGTGACCGCGAACTCGCTCTCCGCCAGGAAGTCCACCGCGCGCTGGGCTTCCTGGTAGGTGCCGTACGACCCGATCGGCCAGCCGGTGGGCGGCGTCGGGAGCCGCGGCGGCCCGGCCGGCCGTCCACCACCAAAGGGACTGCTCACCATCATCACCTGCGTACTCGTCCGGTCCGAGGGGTCCATCTTGTCAAGAACCGGCGAAGCGTGCGAACCGCGTACTGGTGAATCCTGTTCACCTCCCGGCGGTCAGTGGTTCAGCCCCTTGGCGAAACCGAGTACGGCGTCGGCGAACAGCGCCGGTTCCTCCAGGTGCGCGAAGTGCCCGCTGTGCGCGAAGACCACGAGCTGCGAACCCGGGATGCCCTCGTGCAGCTCGCGGGCCCAGCGCACGCCGCAGATCACGTCGTAGCGGCCCACGAGCACCAGCGCCGGCACCCCGATCGTGTCGAGCACCGGGCGGTCGTCGAACAGCTCGGGGGTGCCGTCGGCTGCGCGGCCGGAGATGAAGACGCCACTCACCTCCCGCCGCAGCGGGCCGAACTCGACAGCGCGGCCGCGGAAGTCGGCGAAGTAGGCGGGCAGGATGCCGCGCACGGCCTTGGTCACGTCCTCGTCGGACGAGAGCGAGCCGAGCGACTGGAACGCGGCGAGCACGTCGGGCAGGCCCGGGTCGCCTTCCGAGCGCTGCGCGTACGCCTCGAGTTGCCGCATCAGCTCCTCGCCGTGCTCGGCCCCGACGACCGGCGCGCTGTCGTAGAGCACGATGCCGGCCACGCGCTCGGGGTGCGTGAGCGCGAGGCGCTGGGCCACGAACCCGCCGTGGGAGTGGCCGAGGAACACCGTCTTCTCGAGGCCGAGGTGGTCGAGCAGCGCCACGACGGCGCGCACGTAGCGGTCGCGCGTGTAGCCGTCGGGGTGCGTGGCCAGCCGGCTCGAGCCGCCGGTGCCGATCGGCTCGGGGTAGACGACGGTGAACTGCTCCTCCACGGCCGGCATGCGCAGGTAGGCCCAGTCGATGCCGGGGCCGCCGGAGTGCGCGAGCAGGACCGGGCCGGTGCCGTGCACGTGGTAGCGCTGCACGACGCCGTCGAGCTCGACGGTGTGGGTGCCGGGGGAAAGGTGGTCGGTCGCGTTCTGGTCGGACACGAGGGTGCTCCGTCTCGGTGCGGGGGTCTGGACACCCGCACGATGCGCGGAGGCGGCGGTTAGTTCGATCCGGACGCTGTGACGGCGGCCATAGGCGCGGCGGGCCCGGTTTCTCGGGGTGTCGGCTGTCCGGGTGTCGGCGTTCGAGGTGCAGTTTCCCGGGGTGCGTGGTGCAGGCGCAGGTCCACGACGCGGCCGCGGTCCAGCGACATCAGCCAGGCGACGCCGGGCGGGCAGTGGTCGGGGTCGTCGGGCGGGTTGAGCAGGTCCATCTCCCACACCACGACCTCGCGGCTCGCGACCACGTGCACCGGCCGTTGCCGCACGCCCGCGGCGAGGTCGCCGTCCATGCCGCGCGCGAGGAAGTCGGAGCCGACCGCACGCACGCCACCGGCGGTGAGCACCACGTCCTTCGCCCACCGGTCGGCGAGGACGCGGGTGAACTCGCCGCGTTCGGCGGCGGCCAGGGTGTGGAGCGCGTCGAGGCGGCTGCTCGCGGCGAGCGCGCCGGCGTCGTCGTGGGCCGAGGCCGCCGTGGCGCGCAGGGCTTCGGCGAGCTTCGCGCGGCCCTGGCTGAGCCGGCTGCGCACGGTGCCCACCGGGAGGCCGCACGCCTGCGCGATGTGCTCGTAGGACGTGACGCCGAGCGAGAAGTGCCGCAGCATCATCACGAGCCGCACGGGTGGCGTGAGCTGTTCGATCGCCTGCCAGACCCAGTCGCGCAGGGCGTGGTCGTCGAGCAGCTGCTCGGGCGTGGCGAGCGTGGCCGCGGTGGCGTCCCAGCCGTCGGCGACGGGAATGTCGCGTGTGGACCGAAGGCGGGCCCGGCAGGCGTTGCGCACCACCATCCGCAGCCACGCGCCGACCGCGGCCGGGTCGCGCACGTCGCCGATGCGCCGCAGCGCCACCACGGCCGCGTCCTGCACGGCGTCGTCGGCCTCGGCCGTGTAGCCGAGCACGGCGATGGCGACGCCGCGCATGCCCGCTTCGTGGCGCGCGAGCAGCACGCCGAGCGCCGTCACGTCACCGGCCTGCGCGGCGCGTGTCAGCTCGGCGTCCGAAAGCTCACCCACCGTTCCAGGGTACGAGCGGTATCGCGCCCGGCCGGGTGAACTCGGGCACTCCGGGGTGTGTGCTCAGGACTTCGACTTGTACTCGCGCAGCAGGCCGCGGCTGATGATCGTCTTCTGGATCTCGCTGGTGCCCTCGCCGATCAGCAGGAACGGCGCCTCGCGCATGAGCCGCTCGATCTCGTACTCCTTCGAGTAGCCGTAGCCGCCGTGGATGCGGAACGCCTCCTGCGTCACCTCGGCGCAGTACTCCGACGCGAGCAGCTTCGCCATGCCGGCCTCGACGTCGTTGCGCGCGCCGGAATCCTTGAGCCGCGCCGCGTTCACCATCATCAGGTGCGCGGCCTCGACCTTCGTGGCCATCTCGGCGAGCTTGAACGCGATGGCCTGGTGCTCGGCGATCGGCTTGCCGAACGTCCGGCGCTGCTGCGCGTACTCCACCGCCAGCTCGAACGCGCGGATCGCGATGCCGCACGCCCGTGCGGCCACGTTCACGCGGCCGACCTCGACACCGTCCATCATGTACGCGAAGCCCTCGCCCGGCGCGCCGCCGAGCACCTGCTCCGCGCCGACGCGGAAGCCGTCGAACACCGCTTCCGTGGTGTCGACGCCCTTGTAGCCCATCTTCTCGATCTTGCCCGGGATCGTGAGGCCGGGCAGCACCTCGCCGTAGCCCTCGGGCTTCTCGACGAGCAGCGTGGTGAGGTTGTGGTGGGCCTTCTCGGCGCCCTCGTCGGTCTTCACCAGCAGGGCGATGAGGTTCGCCGTGCCACCGTTGGTGAGCCACATCTTCGCGCCGTCGACCACGTAGTCGTCGCCTTCGCGGCGGGCGCGGGTCTTGATGGCGGCGACGTCGGACCCGAGGTCCGGCTCCGACATCGAGAACGCGCCGCGCACCTCGCCGGTGGCCATCCGCGGCAGGTAGCGGTCCTTCTGCTCTTCGGTGCCGTGGCGGGAAATCAGGTGCGCCACGATGAAGTGCGTGTTGATCACGCCCGACACGCTCATCCAGCCGCGCGCGATCTCCTCCACCACCAGCGCGTAGGTGAGCAGCGACTCGCCGAGGCCGCCGTACTCCTCCGGGATGGTGAGCCCGAACAGGCCCAGCGCCTTCATGCCCTCGACGATCTCCGCCGGGTACTCGTCCGCGTGTTCCAATGCCTGCGCGTGGGGGATGATCTCCTTGTCCACGAACCGGCGGACGGTCGTGAGGATCTCGCGCTGCACGTCGGTCAGGCCGGCGGTCTGGGCGAGGCGGGCCATCGGGGGCTCCTTCCGCGGGGTTACCGCGGAGTATGGCCGGGCCGGCGGGTGCGCGCCATGAGGGTGCTCACGCGGGTGGCGCGTTTACCCCGTTAAAGTGCGGTTCCAGGCAACCTGAGGTGGGGAAGGAGCGTGATGAGGGAAGACTACGAACACCCGTCGTTCGAACACCAGCCCTACCCGCCGCAGGGCCCACCGCCCGGCGCGGGGCTCGCGATCGGGTCGCTGGTGTGTTCCATCGCGGGCTTCATCGTGTGCGGCCCCGCCGCCATCGTGGGCATCGTGCTGGGCCACATCGCGTTCTACCGCTCCCGCCACGGCCGCGCGACCGGCGGCGCCCTGGCGATCGCCGGGTTCGTGATCGGTTACCTCGCGCTGGTGGTGTGGGGGATCATGGTCCCGCTCGTCCTGAACGAGCTCGACAAGTACGGCGCCTTCGGCTGAGAAGGCTCGCGGTGGGCGACCACCAGAACCGAGGGGGAACCCGATGACCAACCCGTCCGCGCCACAGGACCGGCCCGACGACACCACGGCGTACGAGCCGCCGACCGTCGCGCAGTCCGGTTCGTACGAGCCGCCGGCCACGGCCGAGCCGTCCCCGTACGACCCGCCGGCCGGCGACGCGACGGCCTTCACCTCGCCGGACAGCGGATCGTCGAGCGACACGTTCGCGGCGCCGGATTCGCCGTATGCGGCTCCCGGTGCGGCTGGTTCTCCGTACGCGGCTCCCGGGTCGACGGATTCGCCGTACGCGGCGCCTGACTCGGCTGGCTCGCCCTACGCGGCTCCTGGCTCGACGGGCTCTCCGTACTCCGCGCCCGGTACCGGCGAGACCCCCTCGCCTTACTCGGCCCCGGGCAGCCAGCCCTCCGGCTTCGCCGCGCCGGACAGTCAGCCCTCCGGTTTCGCCGCACCCGGCAGCCAGCCCTCCGGCGAGTTCGCCGCCGGCGCCTACGCCACGCCGTCGTACCCCGGCCAGCCCTACCCGGGCCCGACGGCCTCGTACCCGGGCGCGCCGGCCGCGCCGCTCGGTCAGCCGGCGCCCTACGGCCAGCCCTACCCCCAGCAGCCCTACGGCCAGCCCTACTCGCCCCACGGCGCCCAGCAGAACAACGGCCTCGCCATCGGCGCCCTGGTCTGCTCGCTGCTCGGCCTCATCACGTGCCTGGTCGCGGTCCCCGGCATCGTCATGGGCCACATCGCCCTGGCGAAGGCCAACCGCGGCGAATCCGGCGGCCGCGGCATGGCCCTGGCGGCGGTGGTGATCGGCTACGTGATCGTGGCCCTGTACGTGGGCTTCTTCGTCACCATCATCATCCTGGGCACCAACGGCTACCTGGACAACTGAACACCGGCGCGGCCCGTCCGACCGGCGGGCCGCGCGGGTGAGTCACTCCGCCAGTGCGTCGCCTTCCTGGCGTTGCTGTGGCGGGATCGCGAACCCGTTCGTCTCGGCTTTCTCACCGAGCAAGGCGGGCTCGGTCATCTCGGGCTCGTCCAGCGTGGTCTTGTCCAGCTCGGTCTTCTCCGCCACGCCGGCCTCCGGCGCAACCGCTCCCGCAGTCGCCGATTTCCCGGCCGACGGAGTGTTCGCGTCCAGGAACCGCAGCAGCTCCACCGGGAACGGCAGCACGAGCGTGGAGTTTTTCTCCGCCGAAACCTGCACCACTGTCTCCAGCAGGCGCAGCTGCAACGCACCCGGGTGGTCGCTCATCGCCGCCGCGGCCTGTGCGAGCTTTTCCGACGCCTGCAGCTCACCGTCGGCGGAGATCACGCGGGCGCGGCGCTCGCGTTCGGCTTCGGCCTGGCGGGACATCGAGCGCTTCATCGACTCCGGCAGGGCCACGTCCTTGATCTCGACGCGGTCGATGTGGATGCCCCAGTCGATGGCGGGGCTGTCGATCATGATCTCGAGGCCCTGGTTGAGCCGTTCCCGGTTCGACAGCAGGTCGTCGAGGTCGCTCTTGCCGATGATGGACCGCAGCGACGTCTGGGCGACCTGGCCGACGGCCGCGCGGTAGTCCTGCACGTTGACGGCGGCCACCACGGGGTCGACCACCTTGAAGTACACAACGGCATCGACGCGCACCGTCACGTTGTCGCGCGTGATGCCGTCCTGGCCGGGCACCGGCATGGTGACGATCTGCATGTTCACCTTGTGCATGCGGTCGACCACCGGCACCAGCAGGGTCACACCCGGCCCGCGCACCTGCGGCCGGACGCGCCCGAACCGGAACACCAAGCCGCGCTCGAATTGCTTCACGACCCGAACGCCCGACGCGAACCAGACCCCGCCCGCGACGACCACGGCACTGAGAATTTCAACGATCATGGCAGCTCCCCGGGATCGCAGAACCCCTGGAATTTCACTGTACGCGCGGTTTCGGCCCAGGGAAATGACTCGACGTGACCGGCACGATGACAGTTGTGACCCGACTCGTGATCCCGCCGGCGTTCGCCGCCCGCGCGCCCCGTGTCCTCGGCCCCGAGTGCCGGCCGTGGCTGGCCGCGCTGCCGGACCTGGCCGACCGGTTCGCGCGCGAGTGGCGGCTCACGTTCGAGGGCGAGGCGAGGCACGGGTTCGTCGGCGTCGTGCAGCCCGCGCGCCGCGAGGACGGCACGCCCGCCGTGCTCAAACTCGGCTGGCCGCACGAGGAAAGCCGCGACGAGCCGCTCGCACTGTCCACATGGGCTGGTCGTGGTGCGGTGCTGTTGCTGGAATCGTCGCCCGAGGAGGGCGTGCAGCTGCTCGAACGCCTCGACCCCACCCGCACGCTGCAGACCGAGCCCGTGCTCGACGCCGTGGTGATCATGAGCGAGCTCGCCCGCCGCCTGGCCGTGCCCGCACCGGACCGCCTCACCCGCACGGTGGCCGGGGAAGCCGAACGCCTGCGGGAAGAGCTCCCGAAGAGCTGGCACGACCTCGGCGGCCCACTCCCCCGCCGTGAGCTCGACGCCGCGCTGGCGGTGTGCCGCGATCTCGGGCCGGAAGCCGGCACCGCGCTGGTGAACGAGGACCTGCACTACGAGAACGTGTTGGCGGGCGAACGCGAGCCGTGGCTCGTGATCGATCCCAAGCCGATCGCCGGCGACCTCGAGTTCGGCACGTTCTCCTTGCTCTGGAACCGGTTCGACGAGTCCACAGTGGACGACAAAGCGGAGGCGACCGGTCTCGACACCGATCGCGTCCGCGCGTGGACGCTCGTGCGCGCCGTGCAGAACCGGCTGTGGTTCGAGGCGGATCTGCGCGACTTCGCCGATCTCGGCGACGAACAGCCCTCCTACGCCGCTCTGCCCGCTTTGACCGCGTGGGCGCTGAAGTCCTAGCTGAGAGGACGCTGGCAAGACACGGATGCACGGCACGCGCGCCGCGGGCCCCTTGCGGATAGTGTCTGCCCCATGGCCGCCGTGAACAGGGTTTTCGTCGCTCGGCTGGTGGGTCTTCCGGTGTTCGGGCCCGACGGCGAGTCGATCGGCAAGGTCCGCGACGTGGTCGCGGGCCTGCGACTCGACCAGCAACCGCCCCGCATCCTCGGCCTGGTGGTCGAGCTCGCGACACGGCGGCGGGTCTTCGTGCCGATGTTGCGCGTGACCACGATCGAGCCCACGGCTGTGACGCTGGCCACCGGCTCGGTGAACATGCGCCACTTCACCCAGCGCCCCAACGAGGTCCTCGTGTGCGGGCAGCTGCTCGACGCCCACGCCTCCCTCGCCGGCACCGAAACCCGCGTGACCGTGGTCGACGCCGCGATGGAGCCCACGCGCACGCGCGACTGGGTGCTGGCCAAGCTCGCCATCCGCGAACGCCAGACCCGCCTCGCGCTCGGGCGCCGCCGCACGGCGATGCACGTGGTGCCGTGGGACGAGGTCGCCGGGCTGGGCCTCACCGACCTCACCGGGCAGCCGCAGGGCGCCGGCCAGCTGCTGATGCTGTTCGACACCATGCGGGCCGTCGACATCGCGGCCACCGTGCGCGACCTGCCGCTCAAGCGCCGCCACGAGGTCGCCGACGCCATGGACGACGAGCGCCTGGCCGACATGATCGAAGAGCTGCCCGACGACGACCAGAAGGAGCTGCTGGCCTACCTCTCGGAAGAGCGCGCGGCCGACATCCTCGAGGCGATGAGCCCCGACGACGCCGCCGACCTGCTGGCCGAGCTCGCGCCCGCCGACCAGAGCCGCCTGCTCGCGTTGATGGAGCCCGAGGAGTCGGCGCCGGTCAAGCGGCTGCTGGCCTATTCCTCCGACACCGCCGGCGGCCTGATGACGCCGGAACCGGTGGTGCTCACGCCCGACTCGACCGTGGCCGAGGCGCTCGCGCACATCCGCAACGCCGATCTGCCCGCCGCGCTGGCCAGCATGGTGTTCGTGTGCCGCCCGCCCACGGCGACGCCCACCGGCCGGTTCGTGGGCGTGGTGCACTTCCAGCGCCTCCTGCGCGAGCCGCCCGCCGAGCTCGTGGCCAGCGCCGTGGACACCGACCTCACCGCGCTGCGGCCCGAGGCGTCACTGGCCGAGGTCACGCGCTACTTCGCCGCGTACAACCTCGCGTGCGGCCCCGTGGTCGACCCCGAAGAGCACCTGCTGGGCGCGGTGACGGTCGACGACGTGCTCGACCACCTGCTGCCCGACGACTGGCGCGAAACCGGTCTGCACGACGTCGCCGACGTGCCGCCCGAGGTCCACGACCAGTCCGAAGTCCACCCCCAGGAGGCCTGACCGTGCCTGACCTCACCTCGGGCCGCCGGCTCGACCAGCCCCGCAGCCAGGCGCGGTTCCGGCTCAACATCGACCCGGACACCTTCGGCCGCTTCACCGAACGCATCGCGCGGTTCCTCGGCACCGGCAAGTACCTGTTCTGGCAGACGCTGATCGTGATCGTCTGGATCGTGCTGAACCTGGTGGCGGTTTCGCTGCGCTGGGACCCGTACCCGTTCATCCTGCTCAACCTGGCCTTCTCCACGCAGGCCGCGTACGCCGCGCCGCTGATCCTGCTCGCGCAGAACCGGCAGGACGACCGAGACCGCGTTTCGCTCGAAGAAGACCGCACGCGAGCCGCGCAGACGAAGGCCGACACCGAGTACCTGGCGCGCGAGCTGGCGGCGCTGCGGCTCGCGGTCGGCGAGGTCGCCACCCGCGACTACCTGCGCAGCGAGCTCGACCGGCTGCGCGACGACCTCGCGGTACGACCGAAATCACGCAAGCCGAAGCAGGCGGCGAAATCGGACGTGCCGACCGGTACGTAACATGGGTCGGGTGACGAGTACACAGCAGCTCCCCAGCGTCGACGACGTCCGCACCGCGCTGAAGGACGTGTACGACCCCGAAATCAAAAAACCGATCACCGACCTCGGCATGGTCAAGGACGTGGTGGTCGGCGAAGACGGCGTGGTCGCCGTCGGCATCTACCTCACCGTGGCGGGCTGCCCGCTCAAGGCGACGCTGACCGAGGACACCACCAAGGCCGTGAAGAAGCTCCCCGGCGTCGCCGACGTGCGGGTGGAGCTCGACGTGATGAGCGACGAGCAGCGCACCGAGCTGCGCAAGTCGCTGCGCGGCGACTCCGCCGAGCCGGTGATCCCGTTCGCGCAGCCGGGTTCGATGACCCGCGTGTACTGCGTGGCCTCGGGCAAGGGCGGGGTCGGCAAGTCTTCGGTCACGGTGAACCTGGCCGTCGCGATGGCCGAGCGCGGCCTGTCCGTCGGGGTCGTCGACGCCGACATCTACGGCCACTCGATCCCCCGCATGCTGGGCGCGCGCGAGAAGCCGACCAAGGTCGAAACGATGATCATGCCGCCGCAGTCCCACGGCGTGAAGGTGATCTCGATCGGCATGTTCACGCCGGGCAACGCGCCGGTGGTGTGGCGCGGCCCGATGCTGCACCGCGCGTTGCAGCAGTTCCTGGCCGACGTGTTCTGGGGCGACCTCGACATCCTGCTGCTGGACCTGCCGCCGGGCACCGGCGACATCGCGATCTCGGTGGCGCAGCTGATCCCCAACGCCGAGATCCTCGTGGTCACCACGCCGCAGCAGGCCGCCGCCGAGGTGGCCGAGCGCGCGGGCGCGATCGCGATGCAGACGCGTCAGCGCGTGGCCGGCGTGATCGAGAACATGTCGTGGCTCGAGACGCCTTCGGGCGAGCGCATGGAGATCTTCGGCTCCGGCGGTGGCCAGGCCGTGGCCGACTCGCTGTCGAAGTCCGTGGGCTCGCAGGTGCCGCTGCTGGGTCAGGTGCCGCTCGACCCGCGCCTGCGTGAGCAGGGCGACGAGGGTACGCCGATCGTGCTGGCGGAGCCCGACGCGCCGGCTTCGCTGGTGCTCAAGGAAGCGGCGAAGAAGCTCACCGTCCGGGCCCGCGGCCTGGCGGGGATGATGCTGAACGTCAGCCCCGCCGGCCGCTGAGCCGGCTTGCTCAGACGGCCTGGACCGTCGTGAGCAGGGTCTTGTCGGCGCCGAGGGTGACCGCGGAGTCGCCCTTCTGCGTCACGATCCAGTCGAGGTCGCCGGCGTCACCCTGCTCGACGGTCAGGTCGGCCTCGGGGTGACCCTCCACGTTCACGTCCACCCGCTGGTCGCTGGACACGTGCACGCGGACCTTGTCGCCCACCTGCACGTCGACGGTGCCGGCGGGTGGCGTGATCTTGCCGTCGGCCCAGCCGATGGTCACGAGCACGTCGATGCCGGGCACGCCGGTCGCGGTGCCGCGCTTCACGTCGGCCTGCGTGTCGGCGGCTGTGGACGCGGGCGGGTTCGACGGGCCACCGGTGCTCGCGGGCGCGGGCACCGAGGTGAAGGTGGCCGGAGGCGCGGTGCTCGGCTCGTCGTCGGCGGTGCACCCGGTGACCAGGACACCCGCTGCGGCGATCAACGCGGCCAGGGCACCCACACGGCGTGACATCTCAGAGACCTCCAGGGTCGTTATGGGCGGTTTGCCCGAGGCTACCCAGGAAGGTCGTCACGTCGCGCGAGAGGTCGGGTCACGTCGGGCCGGCCACCACACCGGCAACCCGCCAAAGCCAACTCGACGGCACGGGGTGGCGCAAGTCGGCACCCCGACGGACGTCGCCCGGCCGGCCGAGGTCACACCGAGACAGGCCGTGACCGGACAGACCCGGCGCTCAGGTGGCGTCGGGGTCGACCGGCGGGCGCTCGCCCGGCTTGAGCGGTTCGGCCTGCGGTGCGGCGCTCTGCGGTTTCACGGCGTGGGCGCCGTTGGAACCGTTCGAGCCATTGGACCCGTTGCCGCCGTTGGTGGAGTTGAAGCCGTTGAGCCCCAACGGGTCCGACTCACCGTCGAACAGGTGCTGGGTCACGACCCGCTTCGGGTCGAAGTTGCGCAGCCCGCGCAGATCCTCCAGCGGCTTGCGCAGCTGGTCGAACTCCGGCCCCATCTCCTGGCGCAGCTGATCGCGCGCGCCGTTGGCGAACTCACGGACCTTCTTCACGCTCTTCGCGAGCCACGAAGCGGCTTCCGGAAGGCGCTCCGGGCCGAGGATGAAGAGACCCGCCACGATGAGCACGAGGATCTCGCCCCAGCCGACACTGTCGAACACCCGTGAACCTCCGCTCGGTGCTTCCCCGGTCAGAGTACCCGGGCCGCCCCGCCTTCCGGCAGGCCCGAAGGCGAAGCGGTGCTTAAGACGATGTGACGTCGACCAGTCGAATCCGAGCTGCTCGTCGATATGTCAGCCGGTGTCCCAGTCCGGGTCCCCGTGCAGGTCGCCACGGGTGTCCGGATCGGTGGGCCGGACGTGTTCCCGGCCGGTTCCGGCCGGTGGCCCGGTCGGCTCCAGCCGGTGTCTCAGTCGGACCCGAGGGTCACGTCGACCACGAGCACGGACCCGGCGCGCGCGAGCTGGACCGGCACGACCTCACCGACGTCGTGGTTGCGCACGGCCACGGTCAGCTCGGCCGAATCCCGCACGAGGCGGTCGCCGATCTTCGTGATCACGTCGCCCTCCTTGATGCCGGCCGAGGCGGCGGGACCACCGGCCTCCACGTTCTTCACCTGCGCGCCCATGGTGGACGACCCGGCGACGGTGGAGGAGGCGTTGATGCCGATGTCGGCGTGCACGACCTTGCCGGTCTTGATCAGCGCCTTGGCGATCTTCATCGCGTAGTCGCTCGGGATGGCGAAGCCGATGCCGATGCTGCCGCCGTCGGCGCTCGACGAGCGGATCGAGGAGTTGATGCCCACGAGTGCACCGGTGGAGTCGACGAGCGCGCCGCCGGAGTTGCCGTGGTTGATGGCGGCGTCGGTCTGGATGGCCTCGTACGTGACGGGCGGCTCGCCGCTGTCGCCGCCGGCGGTGATCGGCCGGTTGAGCGCGCTGACGATGCCGGAGGTCACGGAGTTCTGCAGCGCCAGCGGCGAGCCGACGGCGATCACGGCGTCACCCACCTGCAGGTCGGCCGACTTGCCGATCTGCATCACCACGGGGTTGGTGACATTGACCTTCACCACGGCGAGGTCGGTCTTCTGGTCGGAGCCCACGATCTTGGCCTCGGTACGCGTGCCGTCGTTGAAGATCGCGGTGATCTTCACGGTCGGGTCGGCGACGGCGGTGGTGACCACGTGCTCGTTGGTGAGGATGTAGCCCTGCGGGTCGATCATCACGCCCGAGCCCTGCTCACCGGAGTCGGCGCCGGGCTTGAACACCTCGAGCGACACGACCGCCGGCGACACGCGCTTGGCGATGTCCGAGATGGATCCGGGCGGCCGTTCCTTCGACGCTTCGGCCTCGGAGATCGTGGCGCTGCCGGTGAGCGCCGAGCCCGTGTCGGCGATCCACCAGCCCACGAGCCCGCCGACCGCGCCCACGAGCAGCGCGACCACGCCGAGCAGCGCCAGCGCCCTCGGCTTCACGCGACGGCCGAACAGCACCTCGGGCAGGCTCAGCAGCGCGCCGGATGGCCGTTTGCGGGGCTTTTCCTCGTCTTCGGCCGGCATCGCCGGGCCTGCCAGCACGGCTCCGGCGGCGGGATCGCGCCACGGGTCGCGCGAGTCCGTCCACAGGGGATCCTCCGGCGCGGCCTGCTCCCCCGTCGCCTCGCGCGGGCGCTCCAGCACCACGTCTTCGGCCCCCGGCGGCCGCCGGAACGCCTCCGCGAGCGACTCGGGCGTCGGCGGAGCGAGATCCAGGTTGCGGCTGCCGTTGATGGCGGGTGTGTAGAGCTTGTCGAACGCCCCGTCGACGCCCCGCGGCCGGCCGAACACCGCTTCCTGCGCCGGATCCACGGCCGGGCGGTCGAGCGGCCGGGGACCCAGCCGATCATCACCCGCGGCAGGCGGCTGGGCGGAGTTCGCGTTCGGCTGCTCGGTCATCATTCCCCGGGGCTGAGATCAGGTGGCTGGGCGTGACGATACCCAAGCCTCGACGTCCGAGTCTGCCCAGACGACGGTGAAATGGCTGTTGCCCCGCCCGCGAACCACGCCGAAGCGGCGGCGAGGCGGCCGAGTCCGGAGCAGAACGGTGCCCGCACCGCCGCCTCCCTCTGAGAGCAGCGGTGCGGGTCGCGTCAGCGAGCCGAGGTCAGCCGGTCGGCCACCTGCGTCGCGGTGGGCGACGGTGACGGCGTCGACAGCGTGGGCTCGTTGTGGGGCACGGCCATCTGGGCCGGCAGCAGGTTGGCGTTCGGCTGCGGGACGCCGCCGGTGTCGGCGACGCCCTCGCCGCTGTCGGCGGTGGTGCCGACCAGGGCCAGGGCGCTCAGGACCAGCCCGGAGACGACCACGCCGGCGCCTTGGGCCGCGCGTTTACGAGTGAGGGTGAAACGGCCGCCGCCGAGCACGTGGGGTGAGTGCCCGAGCGGCGTGGACGAGCCCAACGGGGCAGTACCCCCGAGTACTCCGGCCTCGAGCACGCCGGCATCACGCAGGCCCGCGACCCGATCGGGGCGCTGGATGGCGACGAGCTGGCCGTCGGCCGTCACCGCCAGGTTGTCCGGAGTGCCGGGCAGCTCGGTGCTGTCCGGGATCGACCGCAGGCTCGCGAGGAACCCGGCCGACATCGACGGCTCGCCGGCGCCCTTCACGGCCGCGACGGCCTGCCGCTGGGCGGCCACCTCGGAAGCACACAGCGGGCAGCGGGCGATGTGCGCCGACGCGCGGTCCTGGGCGCCGAGCGAAAGCTCGCCGTCGACCAGGGCGACCACGACATCGGGAAGCAGGTGCGACTCGGGGAGACCCCACCCTCGCGCAGCGGTCATACCGACACCTTCGCAGACTCGTCCCGAAGCGCCCGACGGCGCTCCAGCGACGCACGCAGCGCTTGGCGGCCGCGGTGGATCCGGCTGCGGACGGTGCCGAGCTTGACACCCAGCGTGGTGCCGATCTCCTCGTACGAGAGACCCTCGACGTCACAGAGCACCACGGCGGCCCGGAACTCCGGAGGCAGCTCGTCGAGCGCTTCCTGCAGGTCGGGGTCGAGGTGCGTGTCGGTGTAGACCTGCTCGGGGCTCGGGTCGTCGCCGACGATGCGGTCGGTGTCGTCCGGCAGCCCCTCCATGCGCACGCGCGAGCGGCGGCGCGCCATGTCGAGGAACAGGTTGGTGGTGATGCGGTGCAGCCAGCCCTCGAACGTGCCGGGCTTGTAGGACGCGAGCGAGCGGAACACGCGGATGAACGTCTCCTGCGTGAGGTCCTCGGCGTCGTGCGTGTTGCCGGTGAGGCGGTAGGCCAGGCGGTAGACGCGGTCAGCGTGTTCGCGCACGACCTCGTCCCACGACGGGGGCGTCCAGGTTGCCTCGCCCGAGTCCACGGCCACCGGCTCGGGGTCCGACTTGTCGGCGTTCTGCATCAGGGGAGCAGGCACCTCCATCTGCGACTCTCCTCTTCTGCTCAGCCAACGCTGCTCGGGGGCACGGTGTTCCCGCCCGCTTGGATTCGAGTTTGTCGGGTCTCCTTATGGTTCTAGTGAGACAGGACTGAGAGCAGGCTGAGAAGTTATTTCGGCGGGCTTACCAGGGAGCCTTCGCTGATTTATCGACAAGCAACGCTAACCTTCGCGCGTGAGTTCCGGGACGCATGCGGCCTCGGCGGCCGAGCCGGTCGGCGCCGAGTACGTCGACGGGTACCTTCCCGACGACGACGTACTGGCCGCGGCGCGGGCGCGCGCGGCTGATCTCGGCTGCGCCCCACTGGCCTCGGGGGCGGGCGCGACCTTGCGTTTCCTCGCCGCGACGCTCGGCGCGCGGGCCGTGGTGGAGGTCGGCACGGGGGTCGGCGTGAGCGGCCTGCACCTGCTGCGCGGCATGGCCCCCGACGGCGTGCTGACGTCGATCGACCTCGAGCCGGAGTACCAGCGCGCGGCGCGCAAGACGTTCCTCGAAGCCGGCATCCCGCCCGGCCGCACGCGGCTCATCGTCGGCCGCGCCCTCGACGTGCTCCCCCGGCTCACCCCCGGCGGCTACGACCTGGTGTTCATCGACGCGACCCGCATCGAGTTCCCGAGCTACTACGAGAAGGGCGTGTCGCTGCTTCGCCGCGGCGGCATCATCGCCTTCCACAACGTGCTGGCCGGCGGCCGCGTCGCCGACCCGTC
The DNA here is from genome assembly GCF_035918295.1 of Amycolatopsis rhabdoformis. GTDB lineage: Bacteria > Actinomycetota > Actinomycetes > Mycobacteriales > Pseudonocardiaceae > Amycolatopsis > Amycolatopsis rhabdoformis. The sequence goes on along the minus strand of NZ_CP142149.1, from coordinate 9,199,122 downwards.
GCGGCGCGACCCCGAGACGCTCGCCCTGCGCGAGGTCGCGCGGGCCATGCGGGAGGACGAACGCCTGGTCCCGGCCCTGTTGCCGGTCGGCGGCGGGCTGCTGGTGGCGGCGGTCGGCTGAGGCGTCAGGTGTGGGCCAGCGCCCGCGTGCTGTGGGCCCGCACCGTGGTGCCCAGGCCGACGGCGGCCACGGCGAGCACCAGCCACACCACCACGGCGACGATGAGCCAGGCCCAGCCGGCCGCACCGTAGATCACCGCGCCGACGGCACCGCCGATGCTGCTGCCGAGGTAGTACATGAGCGTGTAGAAGCCGCCGGTCTGGCCGCGCGCGTTCTCCGGCGCCTCGGCGGCGGCCCAGCTGTTGGCGATCGCGTGGGCGGCGAAGAACGAGCAGGTCAGCACCACAAAACCGAGCGCGACCATGGCCACGGAATCCGGAATGGTGAGCACGGCGCCGACCGCCATCAGCAGCAGCACCGCCACGATCGCACGGCGGCGGCCGATCCGCTCGGCCAGGCGGTTGGCGGTCGCGGACGACACCGAGCCCAGCGCGTAGGCGAGGAACACGAGTGACGCGATGGCCGGCGAGAGGTGCAGCTCACCAGTGAGGCGGAAGCCGGCCGCGTTGTAGAGCGCGACGAACGAGCCCATGGCCAGCAGGGCCACGGCGTACTGGGCCAGGAGCACCGGTTTGCGCACGGCGTGGAGCAGGCCGGTGCCGACGTCCCGGAGCGTCTGGCGGTCCTCGGTGTGCTCACGCCCGCGGGGCAGGGCGAGCACGGTGATCACCGCACAGACGAGCGAGAGACCGGCGACCACGTACAGCGCGCCGCGCCAGCCCAGCGGCCCCGCGGTGAAGCCCGTGGCGAGCCGTCCGGTCATGCCGCCGATGGAGTTTCCGGCGATCATCGCGCCCACGGCCGCGGCGACGCCGACTTTGCCCAGCCGTTCGATGAGGTACGCCGTGGCGACGCCGGGGAAGCCCGCGATGGCGACCCCCTGGACCGCGCGGAGCACCAGCATCAGCGAGTACGACGGCACCAGCGGCAGCAGCAGCCCCAGCACCGCCGAGATCACCACCGACGCGATGATCACCGACCGCCGCCCGACCACTTCGGACAGCGCCGCGATCGGCAGGACGGAGATCGCCAGCGCGCCCGTGGCCACGCTCACCGCGAGCGACGCGCCGCCGGGATCCAGGTGGTACTGCTGCGCGAGCTGCGGAAGCACGGCTTGGGGGGCATAGAGCAGCGCGAACGATGTGAAGCCGGCTGCGGTGACGGCGACCTTCACCCGGGTGGTGGTGCTGGTTTTGGTGGCCACGTCCACCGAAGCTAAGGAAGGCTAACCAATACGTCTAATACGGTTTTGGGTGATAATCCATACCGTGTCGCATGAAACCCTGACTTCCCAGCTCGCACCCCACCTGCTGCTCCTCGCGACCCTGCGGAGCACGAGAAACGTCACACACACGGCAGAGCTGCTCGGGGTGCCGCAGCCCACAGTGAGCCGCCGGCTGGCCGCTCTCGGCGAGTCGCTGGGGGCACCGCTGACGGTGCCGGACGGGCGCGGGATCCGGCTCACGCGGGCGGCGGAGTTGCTCGCGGAGGCGGCCGAGCGGGCACTGGCGTCGGTGGACGCGGGGGCGCGGTTGGCGCGGGAGGAGATCGAGCCGGAGAGCGGGCGGGTGGTGCTCGGGTTCCTGCACCTGTTGGGGAGGTCGTTGGTGCCGTCGCTGCTGCGGGGGTATCGGGAGCGGGTGCCGGGGGCGCGGTTCACGTTGGTGCAGGGGTCGCGGCAGGAGATGGTGGATCGGTTGGCGGGTGGGGAGCTGGATTTGGCGTTGCTGGCGCCGGTTCCCTCGGATCCGGTGTTCGAGACCGCGGTGTTGGCTACGCAGCCGATTTTGTTGTCGGTGCCGGCGGGGCATCGGTTGGCTGGGCGGAGTTCGGTGCGGATGGAGGAACTGGCGGAGGAGGAGTTCGTGATGTTGGAGCCGGGGTACGGGTTGCGGCGGATCACGGATGAGCTGTGTGCGGAGGCCGGGTTTTCGCCGCGGATTGCGTTTGAGGGGCAGGAGTCGGACACGGTGAGGGGGTTGGTGGCGGCGGGGTTGGGGGTGGCGTTGTTGCCGCATTTCGAGCCGGGGGCGCCGGCTGGGGTTGCTGAGGTGGAGATTGAGCCGGGGGTGGGGAGGACGATTGGGGTGGTTTGGAGGAGGGGGGAGGTGGTCAGTCGGGCTGTGGGGGTTTTTAGGGAGTTTGTTTTGGAGGGGGTTTGAGGGTTCGTTTTGGTTTCCTCGCGGGGCGGGTTGTGTTTACGGGGGCTGGTGATGCGGGCCTGCGCAGGGCGGGTTGCGTTGGGTGGTGCTGGTGATGCAGGCCTTCGCAGGGGCGGGTTGCGTGGGGATGCACCCCGAAGCCTGATTGTGTTGACGGCCGGAGAACCGGTGTCAAGGCGGGAAAGCGTGCCTTGACACCGGTTCGCCGGCCGCAAAGGAGCTTCGAGTCGGGGTGCCGGGCGGGGAAGGGCACAGGGGGTTTGGGAAGGGTCCTGGGTGTGTGTTGCTGGCTGGCGGTTTGTTGGGGACAAGGACCGCGAAGGTTTAGCCCGAGGTGGGTTGGTTCCGGCGGGCGGCCGGTGTGTTGGGGGCAAGAACCGCAGCGGTTTAGCCCAAGCTCAGTTTGTTCCGGCGACTGGCGCGCGTGTTGGGGGCAAGAGCCGCGGGAGTTTAATGCGGAGCAAGTTTGATCCCGCGGGCGGCCGGTGTGTTGGGGGCAAGAACCGCAGCGGTTTAGCCCGAGCTCAGTTTGTTCCGGCGGGCGGCCCGCGTGTTGAGGGCAAGAACCGCAACGGTAGGGCCCGAGCTGAGTTTGAACTGGCGGATGCGGTGTGTTGGGCACAAGGGCCGCGGCGGTTTGGTCGGGGGCGAATGCCGCATTGGTTGCACCTAGCGGGCCCAGTGCGGCATTCGGTGCGCCAACGCACCGGACACCACCTTGGGGCGTTTCGGCGTCACCCCGCGCCGGGCGGTCCTGGGTGCCTAAGCTGGCGCGCATGCTCATATCCAGAACCGACGGCCGTGTGACGCTGGAGATGGACCTTGCTGAAGCCGGGCGCCTGGGCGCGGCCCTGTTGGAAGGCCCCCTCACGGTCTCCCGCGCCGAATTCTTCATTCGCACCGGCGTCGCGGCGGCAGCCGTTCAGTCTGTCGCCGATGCCATCCGCTTCGCGAAGAACCTGACCACCCCGGTCGAGGTCCTCTTGCCTGCGGCAGACGAGGAAACGGAAAACCCTCGCCGCCCGCGTCCGGAACGCGAGCCCCAGGACTGAGCCCCAGGCTCCGGCCTCGCCTGACGCGCACGCGTGGGATCAAACCTGCCGGGGGCTGCGCGGGTGCGGCCTAAGACGCAGGCTGGCCGGAGCTCACTCATCTGCGAAGCAGAAGCGGGAGGTCAGACCGAGTAGGAAGCGGCCAGTTCCACCAGGGTGCGGGCGGCGAAGCCAGACGCGCCGGGGACCACGTCGTCGTAGGTCTTGTCGGCGCGGGCGGGGCCGGCGATGTCCAGGTGGGCCCAGGGCAAGCCGGCGGTGAATTCGCGGAGGAAGAGGGCGGCCATGATGCCGCCGGGGCCGCCGGGGGCTTGGCGGACGTCGCCGAGTTCGCCTTCGATGCCGGGGGCGTAGTCGTCGACCAGGGGCATGCGCCACCAGGATTCGCCGGCGGAGGCGCCCGCTGCGAGCACGCGGGCGGCGAGGGCGTCGTCGGTGGAGAAGAGGCCGCCGGTGCGCAGGCCGAGGGAGACCTTCATGGCGCCGGTGAGGGTGGCGGCGTCGACGACCAGGTCGGGTTTGTGCTGGGAGATCCCGTAGGCGAGCGCGTCGGCCATGACCATGCGGCCCTCGGCGTCGGTGTTGCCGACCTCGGTGGTGCGGCCGCCGTAGTGGCGGACGATGTCGCCGGGGCGATAAGAACCGCCGGAGACGTGGTTTTCGGCGGCGGGGACCAAGGCCGTGACGCGGACCTTCAGTCCCAGTGCGGCGATGGCGCGCACGGAGGCGATCACGGCGGCGCCGCCGGCCATGTCGGTGCGCATGAGGTGCATGCCGTCGGCGGGTTTGATGGACAGGCCGCCGGTGTCGAAAGTGATGCCCTTGCCGACGAGCAGCAGGTGGGTCTTCGCGCCGCGGGGGCGATATTCGAGCTCGATGAGGCGGGGCGGCGAGTCCGAGCCGCCGCCGACGGCGAGGATGCCGCCGAAGCCGTGGGCCGCGAGCCAGGCCTCGTCGCGGATGGTCACGGTGACCGCGGGCGAGGAGACGACCTTGGCGGTGGTGTTGGCGAGCCAGGCCGGGTTCTTGATGTTCGACGGGGCGTTGGCCAGGTCGCGCGTGAACGCGGCGGCGGCGGCCAGTTCGCGCACGCGGGTGATCTGGTCAGCGAACGCAGCCACACCGTTGGCGGTCACCAGGCGCACGGTCTGGACCGCGGGCTTCGGGTCCTCTGTGGTCACCACGAAGCGGTAGCCGCCCAACAGCAAGCCCATCGCGAGCTCGCCGACCTGCTCGGCCGTGGCGTCGTCGGGCAGCCCCACCTGAACGGTCCGCGCGGGCTGGTCCACCGAGGACACCGCGCGCGCCAGCGCCGCACCGGCGCGGCGGAAGTCGCGCGGACGGCCCTCGCCGAGGCCGGCGACCCAGCGCACGGCGCCGTCGGCCGGGACTTCCTGCACGTCGCCCGCCTTGCCCGTCGCCTTCACGCCGCCGAGCTCGAGCTCGGCCGACGCGAGCGCCAGCACCACCTGCGGGGCCCCGCGCCGGAACGCGTCGGCGACCTCGAGGTCGGGGAGTTTGGTCGGAACAGGCGGTAGCGAGTTACGCACAGTGAGCAACTTTCGGGCGCAGATGAACCGCAACCCCGGCCTCCAAGAGGAGACCGGGGTGCGACGACGGAATGGGGAGGGGAGCCGGAATCAGCCGGTGACCTCCTGAAGTGCTGCGCCGAGGTCCTTCGCTTCTTCCGCGGAGAGCTCGACGACGAGACGGCCGCCACCTTCCAATGGCACCCGCATCACGAGGCCCCGCCCCTCCTTGGTCACTTCGAGGGGACCATCTCCGGTCCGGGGCTTCATGGCCGCCATAGCGTGCTCCCTCCGTCTCAACCGGCGCGCCCGGGTCGCGCACTCCCATGCCAGCCGGGTCCTGACCCCCATTGTCCCTCATCAGCGGCCGGGCGCGAACGCGGACCGATCATTTGCCGCCGTATCGGTGCTGGTATGCGCCACGCGGGGCTGAAAGACTCGGCGGAGGACCCACGATTACGCCAAGAGGAGCACCACAGTGACCACACCCGACGTCCTCCTGATCGCCGACGCCGACGGCGTGCGCACCCTGACCCTGAACCGGCCGGAGGCGTACAACTCGCTGACCGTCGAGCTCAAGGAACGGCTGCTCGCGGAGCTGCGCGCCGCGGCCGACGACGCGGACGTGCGCGCGATCGTGCTCACCGGCGCGGGCAAGGCGTTCTGCGCGGGACAGGACCTGAAGGAACACGTCGGGCTGCTGCAGGCCAACGACCCGGCCCCGCTGCACACGGTGAGCGACCACTACAACCCGATCATCAAGGCCATCGTGGACATGCCGAAGCCGGTGATCGCCGCGGTCAACGGCACGGCCGCCGGCGCGGGCGCCGCCTTCGCCTACGCCAGCGACCTGCGCATCGCCGCCGAGTCGGCGTCGTTCCTGATGGCCTTCGCCAACGTGGGGCTCGGCCCCGACTCCGGCGCGTCCTGGACGCTGCAGCGGCTCATCGGCCTCGGCCGCGCCGCCGAGCTGATGCTGCTGGCCCGCAACGTCGACTCCGCTGAGGCGCAGCGCATCGGCCTGGTCGGCGAGGTCGTGCCCGACGAGGAGCTCGCCGCCGTTGCCCAGGCCGTGGCCGCGAAGCTCGCGGCGGGCCCGACGGTGGCGTACTCGAAGATCAAGCACGTGCTCGCCGTCGCCGCGCAGTCCTCTCTGGACGAAGCGCTCGCGGCCGAGGACGAGGCCCAGACCGCGCTCGGCGCCACGGCCGACCACACCGAGGCCGTGGAGGCCTTCGTCGGCAAGCGTAAGCCGAGCTTCCAGGGCAAGTAGCCCGTCGGTGTTCCGTCCGGTTCCGGCCGGACGGAACACTCACGCGCGCTTCGCCCGGAAGCAACCGGCGACGTGGTCGTCCACCATGCCGGTCGCCTGCATCAACGCGTAACACGTGGTCGGGCCCAGGAACGCGAAGCCGCGCTTCTTCAGGTCCTTCGCCATGGCCTTCGACTCGTCGGTGATGGCCGGGACGTCCGCCATCGTCCGCGGCCTCTTGTGCGAAGCCGGCGCGAACGACCACAGCAACTCGTCGAGGGGCACGTCCAGCTGCGCGATCGCGCGCGCGTTGGTGATGGCGGCGAGGATTTTCGCCCGGTTCCGCACGATTCCGGCATCGGCCATCAGGCGTTCGACGTCGGCGTCGCCGAAGCGGGCCACCTTCGCCGGCTGGAACTTGCGGAAGGCTTTGCGGAAGTTGTCGCGCTTGCGCAGGATCGTGATCCACGACAGGCCCGACTGGAACGACTCGAGGCACAGGCGCTCATACAGCGCGGCCTCGCCGTGCAGCGCCGTGCCCCACTCGTCGTCGTGGTAGGCCGCGTAGTCCGGCGTCGAGTTGCCCCAGGAGCAGCGGGACACGCCGTCGGAGCCGAGCAGGTCCGTCACCGCTCACCGACCGAGTAGTCCTTCGCGAACTTCGCGAACTGCTTCATCGAGTGCCGCAGCCCCAGCGAGAACGCCGGGCGCACCGCGGGCCAGCCGACGCGCCCGAGCAGGCCGAACGGCAGGTCGAGGTGCTCGGCCCAGACGAACGTGGAGCGGTCCGGCCCGTTGGCCACGACCTGGAACGCCGCGGTGCCGCGCACGAAGCTGCCGAGGTGGCGCATGGTCACCCGCAGAGGCGGCTCCCACGCGGTGACCTCCATGGTGTCGGTGAACCCGACGCCCGCGATCCCCGTGGTGGCCGCGATCTTCGAGCCGACGCTGCGGCCGTTGCCCTCGAGCACGCGCACGCTGGTGCCGAGCACCCACTCGTGCTGGCGCGGCCAGTCGGTGAGCGCCAGCCAGGTCGTGCCCGCCGGCGCCTCGACCTCCACGGACAGGATCAGGTCACTACTCACCCGCGGGCCTCGGCTCCGGCCGGGTGGCCTCGAGCTCCGCGACGCGGCCGCGCAGCTCGTCGAGCTCCACGCCGAGCCGGCGCATCACCCAGTCCACTTCGGACATCTTGTAGCCGCGCAGCACGAGCTGGTAGCGCACGTGACGCACGTCCTCACCGGTGATGTCCTCCGCGGGCAGGCGCGTGGGTGAGCTGCCCGGCGGCAGCGGGGCCAGCTCCTCGCCCCGGCCGAACACCACGGCGGCGAGCAGGAACACCACGGCGGCCACCAGCAGCATGACTACGAGGTAGATCAGCGCGGTCGTCACGCCACGATCGTGGCACACCGACCCCAGGACCGTCGCGCGAGCACGACCAGACGCACCGACAGGAGGACGTAGGCCACCATCAGCAACACGCACGGCACGGACAGGAACAGCCGCGAGACGTCCACGAACCCCGTCGCCACCACGAGGGTGAGCACCGAAGCGAGGTTCACGCCGACAGCCGCGGCGATGAAGAACCCGCACGTGCGGGCGAGGCGGACGCCGTCGACGCGGCGGCTCAGCCAGCGCGTGCAGATCAGCGCGAGCAGGCCCACGGCCGGCACCACGAACACCGCGCCGTGCGAGAAATGCATGGCCACGGGGTACCAACCGGGCGACGGGGTGGACAGCTTCGTCCAGTCGCCGAAGGTGAGGATCCGGGCGAAGTCCCACGAAAGCTGCATGGCGGGCACGCCGAGCACGAGCTTCCACAGCGTGCGCACGCCGCTGTGCATGGACAGCTCGGCCTGGTAGTCGCCGGCCACCGCGTCGACCCCGCCGAAATCGGCCACCGCGCGGCGCTCGGCTTCTTCGGCCGGCCAGCCGCCCTGCCGGTACGCGTCGGCCGCGTCGTGCAGGCCGTCGCGCGCTTCGTCGAGCAAGTCGTCCTTCGTCGACCGGCAGCCGACGAGCCGCCGGTCGAGGTCGGCCAGGTAACCCTCGATCCCCTTCACGCGCACCTCCCCCGCCGTCATGCCTCCGCCCGCAGGACGCCGCCGATCACCGTGGTGAACTCGCGCCACTCGGCCCGCTCCGCGGTGAGCGCCTGCTGCCCGGAGCGGGTGAGGCGGTAGGTGCGGCGTTTGCGCCCCGACACCACGTCCCACTCGCTGGCCAGGTAGCCGGCCCGCTCGAGCCGCCGCAGCGCCGGGTACACGGTGCCGGTGGGCAGGTCGAGCGCACCTTCGCTGCGCAGCGCCAGCGCCTCGATGATCGCGTAGCCGTGCAGCTTCCGGCCGTCGAGCACAGCCAGCAGCAGCGCGTCGAGGTGCCCGCGCAACGTGTCTGCCTTCATAGGTGGGCAGTCTACTCATACCAACACCCGGAGCGTAATCCCCCGTTGTCCGGTACGGGCCCGGGAAAAACCCTGAGATGACCCTGATCTCATAGATTTCTCTACTACATGTAGCCAACCTACCTATACACTCGCTCGCCATGGACCCCCTACCCATCGCGAGACTCCAGTTCGCGACCACGACGTCGTTCCACTTCCTGTTCGTGCTGCTCACGCTGGGCTTGGTGACCGTGGTGGCCATCATGCAGACCCGGGCGACGATCCGCGGCACCCCGCAGCTCACGCGGATGACCCGGTTCTGGGGCCGGCTGTACGTGATCAATTACGCGCTCGGTATCGCCACCGGAATCGTGATGGAATTCCAGTTCGGGCTCACCTGGACCGGGCTGTCCGCATTCGCCGGTGACGTATTCGGCGCGCCGCTCGCGATCGAGACGCTGGTGGCGTTCTTCCTCGAGTCCACTTTCCTGGGATTGTGGATCTTCGGCTGGGGCCGGATGAACAAGTGGCTGCACCTGACGCTGATCTGGCTGGTCACGCTCACCGCGTACGCGTCGGCGCTGTTCATCATGGTCGCCAACTCGTTCCTGCAGAACCCGGTCGGCAGCCACCTGCAGGGCGGGCAACTGCACCTCGACGACTTCGGCGCGCTGCTCACCAACCCGGCGCTGGTGGCTTCGCTGCCGCACGTGATCGGCGGCGCGCTGATGACCGGTGGCTTCTTCGTGACCGGCGTGTGCGCGTACCACTTCCTCAAGCGCACCGGCGAGGTCGACTTCTTCTCGCGCTCGATGCGCATCGGCGTGGTCACCGCGCTGGTCGGCAGCATCGTCACGATCAACCAGGGTTTCGAGCAGTTCGGCGAGCTGGCGATGTACCAGCCGGACAAGCTCGGCGAGAGCACCGTTGGCGTGCCGCTGGCGATCATGATCGGCATCGGGTTCGTCGCGCTGCTGTGCTCGCTCATCGGCACGATCCTGCTGATCCGCGGCTGGTTGATGCGGGCGCGGTTCCTGCACTACCTGATGGTGCCGGCGATCGCGCTACCGTTCGTGGCCGCGATCTGCGGCTGGCTCGTGCGTGAGCTGGGCCGGCAGCCGTGGCTGATCTGGGGCCGGCTGCGCACGGCCGACGCGGTCGCCGACGTGCCCGGTGGCCAGGTCCTGTTCTCCTTCATCGCGTTCGGCCTGCTCTTCGCCGCGCTCGCCGTGGCCGACTGGGTGCTGCTCTCCCGCATCGCGCGGCGCGGGCCCGAACCGGAAGAAGCGCCCGTCGAGCCCGAACTTCCCGTGCTGAGCGGAGTCTGACGATGACGACCATCTGGTGGGGTGTGCTCGGGCTGCTGCTCGGCGGCTACTTCGCGCTGGCCGGCTACGACTACGGCGTCGGTTTCCTGCTGCCGGGCCTCGGCCGCGACGAAGCGCGGCAACGGCGGGCCCTCGGCGCGCTCGGTCCGTTTTTCCTGGCCAACGAGGTGTGGCTGATCGCCGCCGTCGGCCTGCTGTTCGGCGTGTTCCCGCACCTGGAGGGCCGCGTGTTCGCCGGCGCGTACGTGCTGGTGGTGGCGCTGCTGCTCGGGCTGGTCACGTTCACCGCGTCGGTGCAGCTGCGCAGCCGCCGGCCCGACGCGCGCCGCGGCCCGTGGTCGTTCGGCATCACGGCGGGCGCGCTCGTGACCACGCTGGCGTGGGGGCTGTTCCTCGGCAACCTCGTGCGCGGCCTGCCGGTGGACGCCCAGGGCAACCCGGTCGACGACGTACTCGCGCTCTTCGACCCGTACGCCGTGGTGTGGGGGCTGGGGTTCGTGGCGTTGTTCGGGCTGCAGGCCTCGGTGTTCCTCGCCGTGCGCGGGCCGGCCGAGCTCACGGGCCGCGCGGCGCGGTTCGCGCGCACGTTCAGCGCCCCGGTCGGCACGTTCGTCGTGATCGCCACGGCGTGGGGCGCGCTCACGGTGTCGGGGATCTCGTGGGCCGCGATCGTGGTCACGGCGGTGGCCTTCGCCGCGTTCGGCACCGTCCTCTTCGGACTGCGCACCAAGCGGTACCGGCTCGCGCTGCCCGCGGCCATGCTGCTGTCGGCGACCCCGGCGTTGCTCGTGGGCACGCTGCGCTTCCCGACGATCCTGGTGTCCACCTCGGACCCGTCGTACGCGCTGACCGTGTCCGACGCCGCCACGGCACCGGAGACCGCGGCGCTGCTGGGGTGGTTCGCCGTGCCCGTCCTCGTGGTGCTGATCGTGGTGCAGTGGCTCACCTGGCGCGTGAACCGCGCGCCGGTCGACCGGCAGTCGTTGCTGCACTTCTAGAAGGGGAACCGAAATGCCGTCGTTGCCCGGCTTGCGCCGGTACCTGGTCGTGCTCGGACTGTTCGGCGCGCTGAGCGCCGGTGTCGTCCTCGTGCAGGCCGAAGGCCTCGCGACGCTGCTCACCGGTGGTGGAGTGGGGCTCGCGCTGATCGTCGCCGTGGCCCTGCGGGTGCCGCTCACGCTCGCCTTGGGGGTGGTCACGGGGCGGTTCGCCGCGGGAGCGCAGGCCGGGCTCCGGCTCCGACTGCTCGGGTCGAGCGCCGACGCCGGGGTGGTCACCACGCAGGTGACCCGCGGCGTCGACGCGACCACGGCGTACCTCACCGGATATCTGCCGGCACTCGTGGCGTCGGTGCTCGTGCCGGTGGCCGTGGTGGTGCTGCTGTTCTCCGCGGACCTCACGTCGGCGCTGATCGTGGTGGCCACGCTGCCGCTGATCCCGGTGTTCGCCGCGCTGGTCGGCGCCCGGGCGAAGGCGCGCACCGAACGGCAGTGGGCGCTGCTGACCCGCCTCGGCGGCCACTTCCTCGACGCCGTGCGGGGCCTGCCGACGCTGAAGCTCTTCGGCCGCGCCCGCGCGCAGGCCCAGCACGTGCGCCTGATGGCCGACGCCCACGCCGACGCGACGCTGGGCACGCTGCGCGTCGCGTTCCTGTCGTCGCTGGTGCTGGAACTGGTGGCGACGCTCTCGATCGCGCTCATCGCCGTGCCCATCGGGTTCCGGCTGCTCAACGGCTCGCTCACCGCGCACACGGCGATGCTCGTGCTGGTGCTCGCACCCGAGGCCTACCTGCCGTTGCGCGCGTTGGGCGCGAAGTTCCACGCGGCGGCCGAGGGGCTCACCGCGTTGCGTGAAGCCCTGGCCACGCCCCTGCGCGCTCGCCGAGGAGGAACGGCGACCCGGCCGGTGGGGCCGCCGGAGATCGAGTTCCGCGGGGTTTCCGTGCACTACGGCGAGGTCGCCGCACTGTCCGAAGTGGACCTGGTGGTGGGCCGCGGTGAGCACGTCGCGATCACCGGCCCCAGCGGCTCCGGCAAGTCGACGCTGCTGGCCGTGCTGCTCGGGTTCGTCGAGCCGTCCGAAGGAAAAGTGCTGGTGGACGGCGTCGACCTGCGCGAGCTCGACCACGCGGCCTGGCTGCGGGACACGGCGTGGCTGCCGCAGCGGCCGACGTTCTTCAGCGGCACCGTCGCGGAGAACATCACCCTCGGCTCGGCCGGCGATGTCCGGTCTGCGGCCCGCGCCGCCTCACTCGAGGACGTGATCGCCGAGCTGCCCGAGGGACACGCGACCCGCATCGGCGAGCTGGGCGCCGGATTGTCGGCGGGGCAACGGCAACGCGTCGGCCTCGCCCGCGCGCTCGCCCGCACCGACGCTGGGCTCGTGCTGCTCGACGAGCCCACCGCGCGGCTCGACCGCCGCACCGAACAGGCCGTGCTCGACGGCACGCGGGCCCTCCTGCCCGGGCGCACCGCGCTGTTCGTGGCGCACCACCCCGCGCTGGTCGCCGCTGCGACGAGAACCGTCCCGCTCGTGAGCGGCCGAGTTCCCCTGGGGGTCCGATGAACGTCGCCCGAGTGCTGCGGGCCGCGCTGCTCGCGGCCGGGGCCGAGGTCTCCGGCCTGGCCCTCACCGGCACGGCGGCCTGGCTGCTGATGCGGGCCGCCGAGCAGCCGCCGCTCGCCGCGCTCACCGTCGCGATCGTGGCGGTGCGAGTTTTCGCGCTGGCCCGTGGTGGTTTGCGCTACGCCGAGCGGCTCGCCGGCCACGAGGTCGTGCTGCGTTACCTCGGTACACTGCGCGCCCGGGTCTACGAAGCGCTCGTGCCGCGGCGGGTCACCGAGCACTCCGGCGCCGACCTCGTGACCCGGCTGGTGTCCGATGTGGACGCGGTTCAGGACGCCGTGCTGCGGCTGGCGCTGCCGGCCGTGGTGGCGGGCACGGTGGGCCTCGCGACGGCGGTGCTCACGACGTTCGTGAGCCTTCCGGCCGCCACGGTCCTCGTGGCCGGGCTGCTCGTCGCCGGTGCGCTGCTGCCGTGGCTGGCCGCGCGCGTCACGGCGAAGAGCCAAGCCCTCATCTCCCCGGCGCGCCAGGAGCTGGCCGAACGCACGGTCGAGCTGGTCACCGGCCGCCAGGAGCTGGTGGCCTACGGCGCCGAACCACGGGTCACGGCGGCCGCCGCCGCGGTGGTCGACGGGATCGCCGCCCGCGCTCGCGGGGTCTCCACCAGGCTTTCGGTGCTGACGGCGGCGGGCGTGCTGGTCCAACTCGCCACCACCGCGGCGGTGGCACTGCTGGCCGGCGCGAGCCTCCCGGTCACCGCCGCGTTGACGCTGGTGGTGCTGGCGTTGTTCGAGCTCGTCCTGCCGCTCACGGCCGCGGCTCAGCGGGCGCCGGAGCTGCGCACCTCGCTGCGGCGCGTGCGTGAGCTGCTGGCCACCACCCCGCCCGAGGCGCCGGAACACCGCGGGCCTGGTCATCTGAAACTGACCAACGTCACCGTCCGGTACCCGAACCGGCCGGCGGCGCTGGCGGGCCTCGACCTCGACCTGCCACCCGGCACGCGGCTCGGCGTGCTCGGCCCGTCCGGCGCCGGGAAAACCACGCTGCTGCACGTGCTGCTCGGCTTCACCGCGCCGACCTCCGGTCAGGCCACAGTGGACGGTCAGCCGATCGACGGCCCCAGCCCGCAGGTGGTTTCCGGCGCGCTCGCCGACGCCCACGTGTTCACCACCACCGTGCGCGAGAACCTCCTCGTGGCCACCCCGAAAGCGACCGACGACGAGCTGCACGCCGCCTGCGCCGTGACCGACCTCGACGTGCCGCTGGACCGCGACGCCACCACGCTCTCCGGCGGCCAGCGCCAACGGCTGGTGCTCGCCCGCGCGGTGCTCGCCGCGCCGCCGGTGCTCGTGCTCGACGAACCCGTGGAGAGCCTCGACGAAGCCCACGGCGACGAAGTCCTCGCGCGCGTGCTGGCGAACGCACGGGGAACTGTCGTGCTCGTGACCCACCGGCCCGAGCACCTGGCCGGGTTCGACCGCGTGCTCAGCCTCGAGGACGGTCGGCCAGCACCTGAGCCATCGGCGGCCGGTCCCGCACCGGGATCTCGCTGACGTCGGGCAGCCACTCCCCCGACACCTGCACGAACTGCGTGAGCCGGGCTTCCTCGTCGGTCGGCACGCCGCAGCGGGCCAGCGCCGTGCCGAGGATCTGGCGCGCCATCACGCCCAGCTGCAGCAACGAGCGGTTGCGGTGCTTGCGCACGCCGAGGTTCACCTGGGCGAGCCCGTCGAGGCCGTAGCGCTGCTCGGCGTCGAGCAGCAGCCCGATCTCCACGCCGTAGCCGCCGGCGAAGGGCACCGACTCGAAGAACTCGCGGGTGCCCGCGTACTCGCCGCCGAGCGGCTGCACGAGCTCGCCGAGCGCCGGGCGCAGCGCGGACAGCACCGGCCGCGCGAGCAGCTCCGTCACGCGGCCGCCACCGCTGCTCTCCAGCCGCAGCGGGCGCCGGTAGAAACCCTTGACCAGGTGCACCCCGGGTTCGGTGAGCAGCGGCCCGAGTAGTGCGGGCACGAACGCCGGGTCGGGGTCCACCAGGTCGGAGTCGAGGAACACCACGAGGTCACCGGTCGTCGCGGCCAGCGAGCGCCACAGCACCTCACCCTTGCCGGGCCGCGGCGGCACGTCCGGCAGCACGTCTTCGCGGTGCACCACGCGCGCGCCGGCCGCGGCGGCGACCTCGGCCGTCGCGTCGGTCGAGCCGGAGTCGACCACCACGAGTTCGTCGACCACGGTGCCGAGCAACGGCCGCACCGACGCCACGACGTCACCCACCGTTCGCTCTTCGTCCAGTGCCGGAAGCACCACCGAAACCGTGCGGCCACGCTTGGCCGCGAAGATGTCGGCGGGCGTCCACCCCGGCTCCTGCCAGGTGCGACGTTCGAACCAGCTCATCGGCCGATCGTGCCATGCTGGTCGCACCGACCTGTTCACCGGAGGGAGACCCCTTGCTGCCCCTGCTCTTGCGTTTCGTGCTCGGCCCGCTGGTCCGCGCGATCTACCGCCCCGAGGTCGAGGGGCTGGAGAACGTGCCGGCCGACGGACCGGTGCTGATCGCGGCCAACCACCGGGCGGCGCTGGACACCGGCGTGATCACCTTCACCACGCCGCGCAAGGTCATGTTCCTGAGCAAGGCGGAGTACTTCACCGGCACCGGCCTCAAGGGCCGGTTCATCGCCAACTCGCTCGACGCGCTCGGCTACATCCCGGTGGAGCGCGGCAGCGCCTCGGCCGGGCTCGCCGCGCTCGAAGCCGGCCGGCGCGTGCTCGAGAGCGGTGGCGTGTTCGCCATCTACCCCGAGGGCACGCGCTCGCTCGACGGCCGGCTCTACCGCGGGCACACGGGGGTCGCGGCGCTGGCGCTCTCCACCGGCGCGAAGGTGGTGCCGGTGGCCCTGTCGGGCACCGAGGGCATCCAGCCGGACGGCTCGAAGATCCCCCGCGTGTGCCCGATCAAGGTCAAGTTCGGCACCCCGCTCGACTTTTCCCGCTACGAGGGGCAGGACTCGTCGTCGGCGATCCGCCGCTCCGTGACCGACGAGGTCATGTACGCGATCCTCGAGCTGTCCGGCCAGGAGTACGTGGACACCTACCACAAGCGGCCGAGCGAAGGCGCCGCCTGAGCGTCAGTCCCACTTCGGCGGAGCCGGCGGGGTGTACTCGGTGAACTGGTCGAGCAGCGTCGACGCGTCGGCGTCCACCAGCAGCAGGTCGCGGTAGCCGGCGCCCAGGAAGCCTTCGGTGACCATGTGGTCGGCGAAGGACACCAGCCCGCTGTAGTACCCGGCGACATCGACGAGGCCGATCGGCTTGGCGTGCAGGCCGAGCTGCGCCCAGGTCCAGACCTCGAAGAGCTCTTCCAGCGTGCCCGCGCCGCCGGGCAGCGCGAGGAACCCGTCGGACAGCGCCGCCATCTTGGCCTTGCGCTGGTGCATGTCGGGCACCACGTGCAGCTCGGTGAGGCCCGCGTGCGCGATCTCCACACTGGACAGCGCCTCGGGGATCACGCCGATCACCTCACCACCCGCGGCGAGCGCGGCGTCGGCGACCGCGCCCATCGTGCCCACGCTCGCCCCGCCGTACACGAGGCCGATCCCGCGCTGGGCCAGCAGTTTGCCCAGCGCGGCGGCAGCTTCCGCGTACACCGGGGAGAAGCCCATCGACGATCCGCAGAACACACAGATCCGGCGCACCGAGCTCATCAGTGGGTGTCCTCCCAGGCCTGGTACGAGTCCTCGACCACGCGCACGGCGTCGTCGATGTCGTCGGTGAGGTGCAGCAGGTCGAGATCCTTCGCGCTGATCTTGCCGCCGTCGAGCACCGACTTCGAGATCCAGTCGTAGAGCCCGCCCCAGTACTCGGTGCCGAACAGCACCACCGGGAACTTCGTGACCTTCTTGGTCTGGACCAGCACCAGCGCCTCGAACAGCTCGTCGAGCGTGCCGAAGCCGCCGGGCAGGCAGATGAAGGCCTGGGAATACTTGATGAACATCGTCTTGCGCGCGAAGAAGTAGCGGAAGTTCACGCCGAGGTCGACCCACGGGTTCAGGCCCTGCTCGAACGGCAGCTCGATCCCGAGGCCCACGGAGAAGCCGCCGGCCTCGTTCGCGCCACGGTTCACGGCCTCCATCGCGCCCGGGCCACCGCCGGTGATCACGGCGAAGCCGGCTTCGGCGAGCGCGCCACCGATCTTGCGGCCCAATTCGTACTCGGGCTCGTCGCGCTTGGTCCGCGCAGAGCCGAACACGGTCACCGCGCGCGGCACCTCGGCCAGCGCGCCGAAGCCCTCCACGAACTCGGCCTGGATGCGCAGCACGCGCCACGGGTCGGTGTGCACCCAGTCGCTCGGGCCGCGCGCGTCCAGGAGGCGCTGATCGGTGGTGCTGCCCTGGTCACGCCGGTCGCGCCGCAGCACGACCGGACCCTTGTGCCGCTCCACCGGGCGCTCGGGGTACTGGCCGTCCGGAAACTCAGACTGTTCGCTCACCACCCAAGCCTACGGGCCCTCCCGCCAGGCAGAACCCCAGCGTCGCCACCATCGGGCGACGCCGGTGACGGCGAGGTGAACGGTCTCTTGTGGACCACCGGTCCACACCTACCAACGGCCCGTTCACGGCAAGTCCCGACGAAAGTCGGGCCCGGTGCCGGGGACCGGGAAACGCCCTGATGTTCAAGGGTTTTTCGCGGTTGATTAATGCTCGGGTAATGAATCACTGGGCCGTTCGGCGCATTGACCGGACCTGTGACCACTCCTTTACTCACGGTGATCACCCCGTCCCCGAAGTCCCTGAAGCTCCTCGAGTCCCCGAAGGGAACACGATGACCGGCAGAAGAGGGATCACCACGAGCCTGGCCACGGCCGGGCTCGTCCTGTCCGCGCTCACCATCCCGGCCGCCACCTCCACCGCGGCGGCCGCGCCACCACCGGCCGACCCCCTGAGCCTCGCAGCCACCGCGTCCGACCAGGCCGCGAGCCTCGGCGCGCTGCGCTCGAGCGTCGAGGAGGCGTTCCACCGCGTGGGCACCACCGCCGGCGCGGCCGGGCTCTACTACAGCGCCTACGAACGCACCTACCACGGCCTGCGCGTGATCGGCGGCGACGCCGTGGTGGTCGCCGACGGCACCGGCCGCGTCCGCGACACCACGGCCGCCGACACCGCGCCGCTCGCGGTGCCGACCACCGCGGCGCTCGACGCCGCCCGCGCGGCCGACACCGCGCGCCGTCAACTGCCCACAGTGGACGGTGTGGCCAAGCCGGACCTCGTCGTGCTGGCGGGCCGGCAGCCGAAGCTCGCCTACGAGGTGGTGGTCACCGGCCGCACCGCGAAGGCGCCGAGCAGCCTGCACGTGTTCGTGGACGCCGCCACCGGCGCCGTGCTCGACCAGCGTGACGACTGGAAGTCCGAGGCCCCGGCAGCCGACCGCGAGGCCCGCGCGGCGGCGGCTCCGCTGGCCGCCGGCAACAGCTTCTACGCCGGCAACGTCAGCATCGACACCACCGGCTCCGGCTCGTCGTTCTCGATGCGCGACCCCGGCCGCACCGGCATCAGCTGCGGCCGCGAGGGCGGCTCGGTGTTCACCGGCCCCGACGACAGCTGGGGCAACGGCAGCGGCACCGACCTCGAAACCGCGTGTGTCGATGTGCTCTACAGCGTGCAGACCGAGTGGACCATGCTGCGCGACTGGCTGGGCCGCAACGGCATCAACGGCACCGGCGGCGGCTACCCGGCCTCGGTCGGGCTGAACGACGTGAACGCCGGCTGGGACGGGCGGTCCACGCACTTCGGGCACTCGGCGGACAACCAGCGCCAGGCCACGTCGATGGACGTCGTCGGCCACGAGTTCGGTCACGGCATCTTCCAGACGACCCCGGGCGGTGCCGGCGGCAGCATCGAGAACGGCGGGCTGAACGAGTCGACCGGCGACATCTTCGGGGCGCTCACCGAGGCGTACGCGAACAACCCGAACGACCGGCCCGACTACGAGGTCGGCGAAGGCGTGAACCTCAACGGCCAGGGCCCGATCCGCTACCTGTACAACCCGTCGCTGGTGCGCGACCCCAACTGCTACTCCACGTCGCTGCCGCCCGAGGTGCACGCCGCCGCGGGCCCGCAGAACCACTGGTTCTACCTGCTCGCCGAGGGTTCCGCGCCCGCCGGCAAGCCCGCGAGCCCGACGTGCAACGGCAGCAGCGTGACCGGGCTCGGCATCCAGAAGGCGGGCACGATCTTCTACAACGCCCTGCTGAAGAAGACCTCGTCGTGGAACCACCGGGCCGTGCGCAAGGCGACGCTGGAGACGGCGCTCGCGCTCTACCCCAGCAGCTGCACGGAGTTCACCACCGTGAAGGCGGCCTGGGACGCGGTGAGCGTGCCCGCGGCGGCCGGCGAGCCCACGAGCTGCGGCACCACCACCCCACCGACCGACTGCGCCGCGGTGACCAACGGCACCGACGTCGCGATCCCCGACGCCGGCGCGACCGTGGCCAGCAGCGTCACCGTGGCGGGCTGCGCCCGCAGTGCCTCGGCGACCACGCGGGTCGAGGTGCACATCGTGCACACCTACGTCGGTGACCTCGTGCTCGACCTCGTCGCGCCGGACGGCACGGCGTACCGACTGAAGAACTCCGGCAGCGACTCGAGCGACAACATCAACACCACCTACACCGTGAACGCCTCGGCCGAAGCCGCCGACGGCACCTGGCAGCTGCGCGCGCGAGACGTCGCGCGCGTCGACACCGGCCGGATCGACTCCTGGTCGCTCATCGTCTAGCTCGTTCGTCGGAAAGGAGAAAACCCGTGTTGTGGAAGAAGAAAGCCGTGGCGGGCCTGGCGACGCTGGCGTTCGCGTGCGGTTCGCTCGGACAGCCGACGGTCGCGGCGGCCAGTCCTTCGGCCGCCGTGGCGCCGGACATCTCGCTGGCCAACATCAAGGCGCACCTCGGCCAGCTGGAGACCATCGCCCGGCAGAACGGCGGCAACCGGTCGGCCAGTGGTGGTTACGCGGCTTCGGTGTCCTATGTGGAGGGAAAGCTGCGAGCCGCCGGCTACACCGTGAGGCGCCAGACGTGCACGAGCTGCGCCGGGCGCACGCAGAACCTCGTGGCCGAGTGGCCGCAGGGTGACGCGAACCGGGTGCTCATGCTGGGTGCGCACCTCGACAGCGTGAGCGCCGGGCCGGGCATCAACGACAACGGATCCGGCAGCGCGTCGATCCTCGAGGTCGCGCTCACGCTGGCCCGCACGAACCCGGCGATGGCCCAGCGCGTGCGGTTCGCGTGGTGGGCCGACGAGGAGTCGGGCATGCGGGGCTCGAAGTTCTACGTGAACAGCCTGTCTTCGGCCGAGCGCGCCAAGATCACGGCGTACCTCAACTTCGACATGATCGGGTCGAAGAACTGGGGCTACTTCGTCTACGACGACGTGGCTTCGCTCAAGACCGTGTTCGACCGTTACTTCGCGTCCGTCGGCATTCAGACCGAGGGCGACCGCGAAGGCGACGGCCGCTCGGACCACGCGTCGTTCAAGAGCGCGGGGATTCCCGTCGGCGGCCTCGCCACGGGCGCGGGTGACGTGAAGACCACTGCGCAGCAACGCAAGTGGGGCGGCACGGCAGGCGCGGCGTTCGACAACTGCTACCACCGCGCGTGCGACACCGTCGCGAACATCCCGGACGCGCCGCTGGAACGCAACAGCGACGCGATCGGCTACGCGGTCTGGCAGCTGGCGACCACGTGAGAACGGGCCGGGGGTGGCGGCGCGGCGCCGCCACCCCCGGTCTCCTTGTCCAGACCACCTATTTGTCTAGACCACCCGTTCGTCGGTAGTCAACCGATCACCGCCGCGCCTACCGTTCACCGGAACGCCGCGTGCTGGGACAACGTTGTCGCGAGACGGGAGCCGGGATGTTCGGTCGCAGGTCACGAATTTTCGCAGCGGTGCTGGCCGCCGCACTCGCGCTTCCGGTGAGTGGGCTCACCCCCGCGAACGCTTCGGCGCACTCGGTGCAGGCCGACACGTGCGCGGTGAAGTCGAAGCCCGCCGGCAAGGTGCTGCAGGGTTACTGGGAGAACTGGGACGGCGCCGCCAACGGCGTGCACCCGGGCCTCGGCTGGGTGCCGATCACCGACGCGCGCATCAA
Organism: Amycolatopsis rhabdoformis; assembly: GCF_035918295.1. Classification (GTDB taxonomy): domain Bacteria; phylum Actinomycetota; class Actinomycetes; order Mycobacteriales; family Pseudonocardiaceae; genus Amycolatopsis; species Amycolatopsis rhabdoformis. The sequence continues at coordinate 9,178,591 of NZ_CP142149.1, read as the reverse complement.
GTCCCACGGCTACAACGTGATCAACGCGGCGTTCCCCGTGATCCGCTCCGACGGCACGGTGCTGTGGGAAGACGGCATGGACGCCGGCGTGAAGGTGGCGACCCCGGCCGACATGTGCGCCGCGAAGGCCTCGGGCGCCACGATCCTGATGTCCATCGGCGGCGCGGCGGCGGGCATCGACCTGTCGTCGGCCACGGTGGCGAACAAGTTCGTGAGCACGATCGTGCCGATCCTCAAGAAGTACAACTTCGACGGCATCGACATCGACATCGAGACGGGCCTGACCGGCAGCGGGAACATCACCTCGCTCTCGGCCTCGCAGTCGAACCTCATCCGCATCATCGACGGCGTGCTCGCGCAGATGCCGTCGAACTTCGGCCTCACGATGGCGCCCGAAACCGCGTACGTGACCGGCGGCAGCATCACCTACGGCTCGATCTGGGGCTCGTACCTGCCGATCATCAAGAAGTACGCCGACAACGGCCGGCTGTGGTGGCTGAACATGCAGTACTACAACGGGTCCATGTACGGCTGCTCGGGTGACTCCTACGAAGCCGGCACCGTGCAGGGCTTCACCGCGCAGACGAACTGCCTGGCGAAGGGCCTGGTCGTGCAGGGCACCACGGTGAAGGTGCCGCTCGACAAGCAGGTGCCCGGGCTGCCCGCGCAGCAGGGCGCCGGCGGCGGGTACATGGCGCCGAGCCTCGTGTCGCAGGCCTACCGCGGCGTTTCGGGCGTAAAGGGCCTGATGACCTGGTCGATCAACTGGGACGGCTCGAAGAACTGGACCTTCGGCGACAACGTCCGCTCGCTCGAAGGACGGTGACCTCCGGTGCCGGGGCCTGGTGTTTCGGCCCCGGCACCGCTCCCGCTACCGCATCGGCTGTGGCCCAACACATCCGGTGACCGTTGACCGCGCTGATAACGTCCCCCGGACAAAAGTCGAGCAGAGGAGAAGACGTGTTCGGGCGCAAGCGCGGAACCGGCCAACGGGGTGGCCCCGTCACGTTCAACGCCGAGGCCGGCCTGCTGAGCGTGCGGGTCGGTGACGAGAACGGCCACCCCCTGCCCGGTACGCAGATGGTGATGCTGCACAAGCGCACCCAGCGCCAGACGAGGGTGGTCGCGGACGAGTTCGGCCTGGCGGTGAGCACGTTGTCGGCCGGCACGTACGCGGTGACGGTGAGCGCGGGCGGCTACCGGGCGGAGAGCCGCACCGTCGAGGTCGCGAGCGGTGACCACACCTCGCTCGAGGACCTGCGGCTGGTGCCGGACGAGGACCACCAGCTGCCTGACCCGGGCGAATGGGTGCTCGACCCGGACCACACGTCGATCCGCTTCATCGCCCGGCACATCGGGCTTTCGGAGGTCCACGGCCGGTTCCGGAGCTTCCAGGGCAGCATCGTCGTCGGCAAGCAGATCGAGGACTCGACCGTGGAGGTCGTGATCGAAGCCGGGAGCATCGACACCTCCGCCGACAAGCGCGACGAGCACCTGCGCTCCCCCGACTTCCTCGACGTGCTCCGCTTCCCGCAGATCCGCTTCCACGGCCACCGCTTCCGCCGCGTGCCCGGAGACCGCTGGAGCATCGACGGCACCCTCAACCTCCACGGCGCCAGCCGCGGCGTCCGCCTCGACGCCGGCTACCTCGGCCTGCGCACCTGGAACGGCGACCGCCTCGGCGCCATCGCCACCACCGAGCTGCACCGCGAGGACTTCACGATCAACTGGCAGCAGACGCTGGCCAAGGGCCTGGTGATGGTGGGCTCGACGATCGAGATCAAGCTGGACATCCAGGCGGTTCGCGCAGGCACCTGAGCCAACGCCCGGCCACGGCGACCACCCCAATGTGGCGTTGGTTGCGCCCAGCGCCCCCAATGTGGAATTCGGTGCGCTCGACGCAACCAATGCCGCATTGGGGCGCGGTGGGAGCGCGGTAGCTGTCAGCCCAGGAACTTGCGGAGCACGTCGGCGACCTGGCGGATCTCGGCCACGTGGACGTGTTCCTGCTGCGTGTGGGCCAGGCTCGGGTTGCCGGGACCGAAGTTCACCGCCGGCATGCCCAGGGCGGCGAAGCGCGCGACGTCGGTCCAGCCGAGCTTCGCGGCGGCGCGTCCGCCCGCGGCGGCCACGAGTTCGGCGGCGGCCGGGGCCGCGAGGCCGGGCAGCGCACCCGGGGAGAGGTCCGTGAGCGTGACGTCGTAGCCGTCGAAGACCTCACGCACGTGGGCTTCGGCGGCGGCCGGGTTGCGGTCCGGGGCGAAGCGGAAGTTGACGGTGAGCACGGCGGCGTCGGGCACGACGTTGCCGGCCACGCCGCCGGAGATCTTCGTGGCCTGCAGGCCCTCGCGGTAGGTGAGGCCGTCGATGTCGACCACGCGGGGCGAGTACTCGGCGAGGCGGCGCAGAGGCTCGGCCAGCGCGTGGATCGCGTTCTCGCCCATCCACGCGCGGGCGGTGTGGGCGCGGGTGCCGCTGGTGCGGATCTCGACGCGCAGCGTGCCCTGGCAGCCGGCCTCGATCACGCCGTTGGACGGTTCGCCGACCACGGCCAGGTCGCCGGCGAGCCACTCGGGCAGCTCGCGCTCGATGCGGCCGAGACCGTTCTTGACCGCCTCGACCTCTTCGTTGTCGTAGAAGACGAACGTGACGTCGTGGCGGGGCTCGGGCAGTGTGGCGGCCAGGTGCAGGAACACCGCGTCGCCGCCCTTCATGTCGACCGAGCCGAGGCCGTGGAGCAGCTCGTCGTCGCCGGAGCCGGTGCGGTGCGACGGGAGGTTGGCGTTTTCGGGCACGGTGTCGAGGTGCCCGGCGAGGATCACGCGCGAGGCCCGGCCCAGCCGCGTGCGCGCGAGCACCGCGTCGCCGTTGCGGATCACCTCGAGGTGTGGCGCCTGCTCGGTGAGCGCGGCCTGCACCGCGTCCGCGAGCTTCGCCTCCTCACCGGAGACGCTGAACGCGTCGACGAGAGCGGCGGTGAGGTCGGCGGGGTCGGCACGCAGGTCCAGCGAGGTCATACCGGCACCGTACCGACCGGGCGCGAGGGCTACCGTGAGGGACGTGCGCACGCGAAGCTCCCTGGTCGCTCTCGGCGGCGTCCTCCTCGCCCTGACCCTGGCCGGCTGCGGTTCCGAGGCGGGCCCCACGCCCGGCCCGAACCCCGGCACGCCGGGTCCCGACGCCCTGCCGATCAAGCTCGACGCGCTGTCCGCGGACGCCTGCTACGCGAGCCCGCAGACGCAGCTGCCGAAGGGCTGCGAGAAGTACGTCACGGAGGTCAGCGGCACCGCCGCCTCCGTGCACGAGCGCGCGGCGGCCGGCAAGACCCTCGACGTGGCGCTCGACCACGCGGCGGCCGCGCTCGACCAGGGCGTGGGCGCGTTCCGCGGGGCGGGCTGCACCACCGTGCCCACCGCCGGCGGCCCCTGCACGGAGGCGCTTGTGACCATCTCGGGCGCGCTCACGTCGGTGAAGAAGCTCGTGAACCAGCAGGCCACCACGGGTTGAGCCGCGTCGCTCGACTACCGTGACCGGCGTGAGCGAGCAGACCCCTGACCCCGAAACGACCGGCGCCGTCGGCGTCGGGCTGGCCACCGTCGCCTCCGACGGGACGGTGCTGGACACGTGGTACCCGCACCCGAAGCTGACCGAGACCGGCACCGGCGGCACCGAGCGGCTGTCGGCCGAGGAGACCACCGAGCTGCTCGGTGAAGCCGCGGCCGCGCTGCTCGGACCCGACACCGACCGCGGTGTCGAGGTCGTGGCGGTGCGCGTCACGCTCGGCAGCCTGGCCACGGCCCCAGCCGACACGTACGACACCTACCTGCGGCTGCACCTGCTGTCGCACCGGCTGGTGCGGCCCCACGGGCAGAACCTCGACGGCATCTTCGGCAAGCTGGCCAACGTCGTGTGGACGAGCCACGGCCCGTGCCCGGTCGAAGGCTTCGAGCAGACGCGGCTGCGGCTGCGTTCGCGCGGCGCGGTGACCGTGTACGGCGTGGACAAGTTCCCGCGGATGGTCGACTACGTGCTGCCCACGGGCGTGCGCATCGCCGACGCCGACCGCGTGCGCCTGGGCGCGCACCTCGCGTCCGGCACGACCGTGATGCACGAGGGCTTCGTGAACTTCAACGCCGGCACGCTCGGCGCGTCGATGGTCGAAGGCCGCATCTCGGCGGGCGTGGTCGTGGGCGACGGCAGCGACGTCGGCGGCGGCGCGTCGATCATGGGCACCCTTTCCGGTGGTGGCAAGGAAGTGATCTCGCTCGGCGAGCGCTGCCTGATCGGTGCCAACGGCGGCGTCGGGATCTCCCTGGGCGACGACTCCGTGGTCGAAGCCGGCCTCTACATCACGGCCGGCACGAAGGTCGTCGTCGACGGCAAGACGGTGAAGGCCCGCGAGATCTCCGGCATCTCGGGCGCGCTGTTCCGCCGCAACTCGGCGACGGGCGCGGTGGAGGTCGTGTCGCGCACCGGCGTGGGCATCGAGCTCAACGAAGCGCTGCACGCGAACTGATTCTCGGCACGAAAAGGACGCGCCCGACCTGGGCGCGTCCTTTTTCGTCACAAGTCACGTCCCGTCTGCCTGCGTGTTCACTTACCATTCATGTGGTGACCACCGAACCGTTGCCCTCCTCGACCCGCCGCCGCGCACCTGAGCCGACGACCCCGGCCGAGCTCGGCCTGCCCGGCGAGCCCGCGAAAGCCGGCCCCCAGGACCCGGCGGCCACCCACGTCCGGGCCAAGCTCGACAACGAGCTGCGCGAGCTGCTCGCCCGCGAGCCCGGCACCCGCTCCGGCGCGGATCCCGAAGACCTGCACCAGATGCGCGTGACCCTGCGGCGCATGCGCAGCGTGCTGAAGACTTCCGGCGCGCTCGTCGGCGCCGCGGCCGAGCCGGTGCGCGCCGAGCTCGGCTGGCTCGGCCAGTCGCTCGGCGAAGTGCGCGACTACGACGTGCTCATCGGCCACCTGCGCGACGTCATCGCCACCTTCGAGGTGCGCGACCAGCCCGCCGGGCGCCGTCTGGTGTCGAAGTTCGTCAGCGAACGCACCTCCGCCCGCCGCCGGTTGACCCGCGCCTTGTCGAGCGCCCGCTACGCCGCACTGCTGCAGAGCGTGGCGCAGCTCACGCGCGTGCCGGACCACGAGATCGACCCGACGCCGGTCGGCTCCGGCGGCCTCGCCACCGACGTCCGCAAGCCCTACCGCCGCCTCGCGAAGGCCGTCGCCGCCCTGCCCGCCGATCCCCCGGACGACGACCTGCACGCCCTGCGCATCCACGGCAAGAAGCTCCGCTACACCGCGGAGATGGCGCGCTCGTCGGCGAAGAAGAAGCAGGCCGCCGAGCTCTCCTCACTGGTGAAAGCCGCCCGCAAACTGCAGACCGTGCTCGGCGACCACCAGGACGCCGTGATCGCCGCCGAGAAGGTGCGCGGCCTCCTGCCCACCGCCGACGGCGAGATCGGCTTCATCGCCGGCCGCATCGCCGAACACGAGCTGCTGAAGCGCACGGAGGCCCGCGCCGCCTGGCAGTCCGTGTGGACCCGCATCGACAAGGTGGGCCGCACGGCCCTCTGACCCCGACCCGGTTTCCCCCTTGCACCCCAGCGCAACGAGCGGCTTGCGGCGCCCGCCGCGCGGCACTGCCGAGGAACCTCGACCGGAGCTCAGTAGTCCCGGCCCGTGAACCCCCGGTACACGAAGCGGGTCAACGCTTCGATCACCTCGTCGTCGGTCGGCGGGGTCGTGCCCGGCGGGGCGGTGAGCCAGCTCTGCGCCGCGCTGTCGAGGAGCTGGTACATCAGCGCGATGCTCAGCTGCGTCGACGCGGGCAGCCGGTAGCCGGCGGCCGTGACGTGGGCCAGGTGGCCGTCGAGGTCGGCGGCCTGGCTCGTGCTGAAGGTCGCGATCGTGCGGGCGAAGTCGTCGTTCACCATCGCGGCCTGGCGCAGGGCCAGCATGGTGGGTGCGTTGGCGCGGTAGAAGTGCCAGTACTGGCTCACGTGCCAGCGCACGGCCGCGGGATCGCTGAAGTCGCTGAGGTGGCCTTCGGAGAGGGCTTCCTCGTCACCGGCCGCGGCTAGGTCGCCCAGCAGCGCTTCCAGCAGCTCTTCCTTGCTGGCGAAGTGGTTGTAGAAGGAGCCCGCCGCGCGCCCGGCTTCCGCCGTGATGTCGGTGATCTTCGTGTTCAGGTAGCCCTTGCGCGCGAACACGCGCTTGGCGGCCTCCTTCAGCGCGCTCTCCGTCTCGGCGGCCTTCTCCTTGCGGCTCGTCGCCGTCATGCCCACCTCCCTTGACAGGAACGCTAGCAGCGTTCATGCTGAATCCAGATTCACTGAATACTAATTCACTGGAGGGGAAATGGACACCACGGTTCTCATCGCGGGAGCGGGCCCGACCGGGTTGACGCTGGCCATCGAGCTGGCCCGGCGCGACGTCGCCGTGCGGCTGGTCGACAAGGCCGACGCGTTCTTCACCGGCTCGCGCGGCGACGGCCTGCAGCCCCGCACCCTGGAGGTCTTCGAAGACCTCGGCGTGCTCGACGCGGTGCTGGCCGCGGGGTCTCCGCAGTACCCGATGAAGGTCTACCTCGGCGGCGAGTTCGTGCAGGAGCGCTGGATCTCCGACCGGCTCGAGCCGACGCCCGCCGTGCCGTACCCGAACGTCTGGTTCCTCGGGCAGTCGCAGACCGAGGGCATCCTGCGCGACCGGCTCGCGGAGTTCGGCGTGCGCGTGGAGCTCGGCGCGGGTCTGGTCGGGTTCACCCAGGACGACACCGGCGTGACCGCCGAGCTCGCGACCGGCGAGACCGTGCGCGCCCAGTACCTGGTGGGCGCCGACGGCGGCAAGAGCTTCGTGCGCAAGAGCTTGGGCATCGAGTTCGAGGGCACCACCGACGAGTCGATCCGCATGCTGCTGGGCGACGTGCAGGCCGAAGGCCTCTCCCACGAGGCGGCGTACTGGTTCGCGGCCAAGGAGAACCCGATGAGCGGCGTGATCTTCACCCCGCTCGCCGGCACCCCCCACTTCCAGTTCGGCGCGCCGCTCGACGAGGACGACGCTTCGGCCAGCCTGCCCGCGCTGCAGGCCCGCGTCGACTCCGTGACCGGTGGCACGATCCGGCTGCACGACCTCGCGTGGTCCACCGTGTGGCGCCCCAACGTGCGCCTCGCCGCCGCGTTCCGCCAGGGCCGCGTGTTCCTCGCGGGCGACGCCGCCCACGTGCACCCGCCGACCGGCGGCCAGGGCCTCAACACCGGCGTGCAGGACGGCTACAACCTCGGCTGGAAGCTGGCCGACGGCTCACCCGAGCTGCTCGACTCCTACGAGCCCGAACGCCGTGCTGTCGCCGCGCGCGTGCTCGGCGTTTCCACGGCCATCATGGAGAAGTACGCCGACGGCGACGAAGACGCCCACCGCCGCGGCGACGACACCAAGCAGCTCGACGTCGGCTACCGCGGTGGCCCGCTCTCGCCCGCGTCGGCCGGCGAGCTGCGGCCCGGCGACCGCGCCCCCGACGCGCCGCTGATCGACGCGAACGGCAAGCCGGTGCGCTTGTTCGACCTCTTCCGCGGCCCGCACGCCACCGAGCTGGTGTTCGGCGACGGCCCGGTGCGCGCGGACTTCCCGGGTTACCGCGTGCTGCCGGCCGGTTCGATCGCGTCGAGCGCGGATCTGGTGGACGCCGGCGGCCACGCGTACGCGGCGTACGAAGCCGCGGCCGGCCGCCGCGTGGTGATCCGTCCTGACGGCTACGTGCGCACGATCGAAGGCTGAAGCGCGAAAGAGCCGGTGCCTCGACGATGGGGGCACCGGCTCTTTGACAGTCGATCAGAAACTCAGGAGTTCAACCGCTCCGCGGCGGCTTCGATGCGCTCGTCGGTCGCGGTCAGTGCCACGCGCACGTGGTTACGACCGGACGGGCCGTAGAACGTGCCCGGCGCCACGAGGATGCCGCGCTCGGCCAGCCACGCGACCGTGTCCAGCGCCGGCTCCCCGCGCGTGGACCACAGGTACAGCCCGGCCTCGGAGTGCGAGATCTCGAACCCGTTGTCCTGCAACGCTTTCCGCAGCACGAGCCGGCGGCGCAGGTACCGCTCGCGCTGCGCGGCCACGGCCTCGTCGTCGGTCAGGCCGGCCACCATGGCCTCCTGCACCGGTCGCGGCACGATCATGCCGGCGTGCTTGCGGATCTCCAGCAGCTGCTTGACCAGCTTCGGGTCACCGGCGATGAAGCCCGCGCGGTAGCTCGCGAGGTTCGCCGACTTCGACAGCGAGTGCACCGCCAGCAGTCCGTCGAGCCGTCCACCGTGGACGGACGGGTGCAGCACCGACACCGGCTCGGCGTCCCAGCCGAGGGAGAGGTAGCACTCGTCCGACGCCACGATCACGTCGCGCTCGCGCGCCCACTCCACGACCTTGCGCAGATGCTCGACCCCGAGCACCTTGCCGGTCGGGTTCGACGGCGAATTGAGCCAGAGCAGCGCCGGGCGCTGCGGCCCGAGCTGCGTGAGCCCGTCGGCGCGCACCACGTCGGCACCCGCCATCAGCGCACCCACCTCATACGTGGGGTACGCCAGCTCGGGGATCACCACCAGGTCGCCCTGGCCCAGGCCGAGCAGCCGCGGCAGCCAGGCCACGGCTTCCTTCGACCCGATGGTCGGCAGCACCGCGTCAGGCTCGACGTCCGTGGCGCCGTAGCGCCGGCCCAGCGCCTCCACGGCGGCGGCCCGCAGCGCGGGGGTGCCGTGGGTGGCCGGGTAGCCCGGGATCTCGGAGACCGAGGCCAGCGCGTCGCGGATCCCGGCCGGAACCGGGTCCACGGGTGTGCCGACGGAGAGGTCGACGATCCCACCGGGATGCGCCTGCGCGCGGGCCTTGACCTCGGCGAGCGAATCCCAGGGGAAGTCGGGCAGGGGGCGGGCCGTCATTCGCCCTGCGGGGCAAGCGCCTTGATGAAGGCGGGATCGTGGCTGGTCTTGCCGACCTTGGAGGCACCGCCGGGCGAGCCGAGCGTGTCGAAGAAGTCGACGTTGGCCTTGGTGTAGTCGGACCAGTTGTCGGGGACGTCGTCCTCGTAGTAGATGGCCTCGACCGGGCAGACCGGTTCGCAGGCGCCGCAGTCGACGCACTCGTCGGGGTGGATGTACAGCATCCGCTCGCCCTCGTAGATGCAGTCCACGGGGCACTCGTCGATACACGCCTTGTCGAGCACGTCGACGCAGGGCTCGGCGATCACGTAGGTCACTGCGCACTCCTGCTTTTCTCTAGAGCCAGTCCCCTGCGGACATTACGCGCTTGCCGCACCGCAGGTCCTGCTTAGGCAACCCTTAGCCATACCCCTGGTATGACCCCGAATGTCCCGCTCAGCGGTCCCGGCGACGGGGCTTCGGGGTGTTGCGCGCGTCGCCTGTGATCACGAAGCCCGGGCCCGCCGGCTTGGCGTTCCCCTCGCTGTCCTCGCGCTTTTCCTTGAGCGTGCGTTCGAAGCCGTCGGCGATCTCGTCGACGAGGTCGTCGTTGTGCCGGTCGTCCCTGCGCGCGTAGCTCATCGGTTCTCCCTGCGGAAATGAGGCCGCGGCCGCGTTGCCGCCTCCGCCACAATCTAACCGTGAACGACTCGGAAATGCTCGAAATCGTGTGTGCGCGGGCCTGGCCGCCGGTGGTCGACGAACCGCTGGGCGACTGGCGGCTGCGCTGGGCCGACGGCTTCACCGGGCGCGCCAACAGCGCACTCGCCGTCGGCGACCCCGGACGCACCGTGGCCACCGCGTTGGCGGCTCTCTGTGACTTCGCCCACGATCGCGGAATCCCACCTGTTGCGCAGGTGATCCAGGACAGTGACACCGAACGCGAGGTGGCCGCCGCCGGCTGGCGCGAGTGGACCGACCACGCCGCCGGCTACCAGGTGGCCGTGCTCGTCGGGCCGCTGCCGGCCTCGGTCGCCACCGAAGCCGAGGTGCTCGACGAGCCCACTCCCGCGTGGTGGGAACTGGCGGCCGACAGCCCGGCGCCGGGCGCGGCCGAACGCCACGTGCTGAGCACGGGCAAAGTGGGGTACGGCGTGGTCGATGTGGATGGAACGACCGCCGGGGCCGTGCGCGGTGCGATCGTGGACGGGTGGCTGCACGTGTCGCGGCTCGCCGTGCGGCCGGAGTTCCGCCGGCGCGGGCTGGCGTCGGCGCTGATGTCCGCGCTGGCCGGCTGGGGTCGCGCGAACGGTGCGGAGAGGTGGGTGCTGCAGGTGGCGGTGGGCAACGAGGGAGCGTTGAAGCTGTATTCCGCGCTCGGCTGTACGGAGCACCACAGGTACCGCTACTGGGGCCCGGGTGCCCGCGCGTGCGAGGATCCGCAGTCGTGAAGATCGTCGTTTTGGTCGGTGGAGTCGGGGGCGCGCGCTTCCTGCTCGGCGTGAAGACCGCACTCGGGATGCCCGCGATCGGCGAGGCGGAGACCCCGTCCCCCACGAGGTCACGGCGCTGGTGAACACCGGCGACGACGTGTGGATGCACGGCCTGCGCATCTGCCCCGACCTCGACACCTGCATGTACACCCTCGGCGGTGGCATCGACACCGAACGCGGGTGGGGCCACGCGGGTGAGACCTGGGTCGTCAAGGAGGAGCTCGCCGCGTACGGCGCCGAGCCGACGTGGTTCGGCCTGGGTGACAAGGACATCGCGACGCACCTGATCCGCTCGCGGATGCTGCGCGCGGGTTATCCGCTCTCGGCCGTGACCGAGGCGCTGTGCGACCGCTGGCGCCCGGGCGTGCGGCTGCTGCCGATGTCGGACGACCGCGTGGAGACCCACGTGGTGATCGACGACCCCGACCAGCCGGAGCAGCAGAAGGCGATCCACTTCCAGGAGTGGTGGGTGCGCTACCGGGCCGACCGGCCGGCGCACTCGATCGTGTCCGTGGGCGCCGACGAGGCCAAGCCCGGGCCGGGAGTGCTCGAAGCGCTGGCCGAGGCCGACCTGGTGCTGTTCGCGCCGTCGAACCCGGTGGTGAGTGTCGGGACGACGCTCGGGGTGCCGGGCGTGCGCGAGGCGCTGCGCAAGTCGAAGGCGAAGGTCGTGGGGATCTCGCCGATCATCGGCGGCAAGGCACTGCGCGGCATGGCCGACGCGTGTCTCACCGCGATCGGCGTGGAGACCTCCGCCGAGGCCGTGGGCCGGCACTACGGCGCGCGCTCCGAGGGCGGGGTGCTCGACGGCTGGCTGGTCGCCGAGGAAGACCACGACGTGACGGTGCCCGGGGTTTCCGTGCGCGCGGTGCCGCTGCTGATGTCCGATGTGGACGCCACTGCCGCGATGGTGCGGGCGGCGTTCGATGTTGCGGGAGTTTCCCTTGCCTGAGTCCAGCAAGCCCGAGTTCAGCGACCACGCTTCGGCGAAGGTCGAGATCCTGCCCGTGACCGGGCTGCCGGAGTTCCGGCCCTGTGACGACCTCACCGGTGCCCTCGTGGCGGCGGCGCCGTGGCTGCGCTCCGGCGACGTGGTGGTGGTCACGAGCAAGGTGTTCTCGAAGGTCGAGGGGCGGCTCGTGCGCGTGCCGAGCGACCCCGAGGCCCGCGACGCGGCGCGGCGCGAGCTGATCGACCAGGAGACGGTGCGGGTCGTCGCGCGCATCGCGCGCACGGTGATCACCGAGAACCCGCTGGGGATCGTGCAGGCGGCTTCGGGGATCGACGCGTCGAACGTGCAAGGCGACGAGGTGGCGCTGCTGCCCGCCGACCCGGACGCGTCGGCGCACGCGCTGCGCGGTGGCTTGCGGGAGCGGCTCGGGGTCGAGGTCGCGGTGGTCGTCACCGACACCATGGGCCGCGCGTGGCGCGTGGGCCAGACCGACGCGGCGATCGGCGCCTCGGGCCTGCGCGTGTTGCACGGCTACGCGGGACAGGTTGATTCGCAGGGCAACGAGCTCGCGGTGACCGAGATCGCCGTGGCCGACGAGCTGGCCGCCGCCGCGGACCTGGTGAAGGGCAAGCTCGGCGGGCTGCCGGTGGCGGTCGTGCGCGGCCTGCAGCTCACCGACGACAGCTCCACGGCGCGTGACCTGGTCCGGCCCGGCGACGAAGACCTCTTTCGCTTGGGCACCAACGAAGCCATCGCATTGGGCCGGCGGGAAGCCGTGCCGCACCGGCGTTCCGTGCGCGCGTTTTCCGACGCACCGGTGGATCCCGCGGTGCTGCGGCGGTCGGTGGCCGCCGCGCTCACCGCGCCCGCTCCGCACCACACGCACCCGGTGCGGTTCGTGTGGCTGCGCGACACCGGGCTGCGCACGAAGCTGCTCGACGCCATGCGCGAATCGTGGCGCGCCGACCTCGGCGGCGACGACTTCACGCCCGCGCAGATCGAGAAACGCCTGTCCCGCGGGGACATTCTCTACCGCGCGCCGGAGGTCGTGATCCCGTTCCTCGTCGCCGAGGGCGCCCACACCTATCGCGACGAGCGTCGCAACGACTGCGAGCACACGATGTTCACGGTCGCCGCCGGCGCCGCGGTGCAGGGACTGCTGGTGGCGCTGGCCGCCGAGGACCTCGGCTCGTGCTGGATCGGATCCACGATCTTCGCGGCCGACCTCGTGCGCTCCACGCTCGGCCTCGACACCCGCTGGGAACCACTGGGCGCCGTCGCGATCGGGCACCCGCTCGAAACGCCGGCCACGCGTTCGCTCGGCGAACCGGGAGAAGGGCTCGTCGAACTGTGACGCTGCATTCGGACGCCGTGTCGGTGCTGTCGGGGTGGACGCCGGCCGTGCCCGCACAGGAGTCGTTGCGCCAGGCGTTCCTCGGGTTCCTGGCTTCGCGCTCGGACACCATGCAACGCTCGTGCGCCGCCGGCCACCTCACGGCGTCGGCCGTGGTCCTCGACTCCACGGGCACGCAGGTGCTGCTCACGCTGCACCCGCGCGTCGGCCGCTGGCTGCAGCTCGGCGGGCACTGCGAGCCGTCGGACACCACGGTCGCCTCCGCCGCGCTGCGTGAGGCCACGGAGGAATCCGGCATGGCGGACCTGACGATCGGCGCCACGCCCGTGCACCTCGACGTGCACCCGATCACCTGCTCCCTCGGCGTGCCGACGCGCCACTTCGACGTGCGCTACCTGGTCCAGGCCCCGCCCGGCGCGACCCCCGTGCGCAGCGACGAGTCCGACGACCTGCGCTGGTGGCCGGTCGACGCGCTGCCCGCCGGCTCGGAAGATCTCGCGGAACTCGTGAACGCGGCCGTTTCATCCCGTTAAGCTGCGGGCATGCCTCTGGTGCCGGCCAACCCGCACATCCACACCGGCGACGGCGGATTCGTCAGCGGGTGGGTGGTCGCGATCGGGTTCGCGGTGGCGATCGTCGCCGTGGTGGTGGGTGTGATCGTGAGCCTGCGCAGGAAGCGCCGGCGGTAGTGGGGAGTTCGCGTTGACCGTCAGCTACGACAGCGCCTCGTCCGTGCCACCCTTCGAGCAGGTGCGCTCGTCGATCGCCGCGCAGATCAACGACGGCTCCCTCGCGGTGGGCGCCAAACTCCCGACGGTGCGGGCGTTGGCTTCGGATCTGGGCGTCGCGCCCAATACCGTGGCGCGGGCTTACCGGGAGCTGGAGGAAGCCGGGCTGATCGAGACGCGCGGGCGGGCCGGGAGTTTTGTGGGGGCCTCAGGAGATGAGTCGCGCTCGCGGGCGCTGGCGGCGGCCGCGGAGTACGCGTCAGTGACGCGGCAGCTGGGGTTGTCGGCCGACGAAGCCCTGGCGATCGTTTCCGCCGCGCTGCGCTGACGCGCTTTTGTCGGTGGGTCTCGGTACGGTAGGACCGGGGAGAGGGGAACCGCCGATGAACTTCATCCAGCCATGGCAGCTGATCATCTTGCTGCTGCTCTTGATGATCGCGGGCGCCGTCGTGGTGATCGTGCTGGCCGTGAAGTCGGCGAAACGGCGTCGGCAGGCGCCGTTTCCGCCGTCGTGGCAGGGAATGCAGCCGCCGGGATATCCGCAACAGCCGGGTTATCCACCTGGGCAACCGTATAGCGGTTACCCGGGGCAGCAGCCGCCGGGACAACAGCCGAACGCGCCGCAGGGCCGGCAGTCCGGGCCGCAGCCAGGACAACAGCCGGGTCAGGGACAACAGCCGCCGGCGTCCGGCCAGTACCCGCCGGATCAACCGCCGCCCGGATTCGGAAACTGACAGGAGGGTCAACCACTGTGTTGTACCAAGTGCTCCCAGCGGTACTGGTGATCTTGCTGGTGGTCATCCTCGTACTGAAGTTCACCGTCGGAAGGAAGCCCAAGCAGCAGCCCGGTCCGCAGTACCCGCCGCCGCAGTTTCCGCAGCAGCAGCCGATGCAGCCGGGGCAGTACCCGCAGCAACCGGGATACCCCGGGCAACAGCCAGGACCGTACCCGCAGCAGGCATATCCCACGCAGCAGCAGGCGCAGCCGAGCCAGCAGGCCGCGCAGAGCTGGCAGCCGTACCCGGCGCCGCAGCAGCCCGGACAGCAGCAGCCGAACCAATCACAGCCGCAGCAGTACCCGAGCTGGCAGCAACAGCAGCCACCGCAGTGAGTCATCTGGCGCGGTAGCACCACAGCTCGACCCGAAGGCGGCCGCAGCCACCGCAGCAAGTCACCTGGCGCGGTAGCACCACAGCTCAAGCCGAAGGCGGCCGCAGCCACCGCAGCAAATCACCTGGCGCGGAAGTACCACAGCTCAAGCCGAAGGCGGCCGCAGCCACCGCAGCAAATCACCTTGCGCGGTGGCACCACAGCTCGAGCCGAGGGCCGTCGCTACCGCAGTGAGTCACATCGCGCGGTAATCCCGCAGCTCGATCCGCGGCCCGTACCTCGGTGCCCGGGCCCCGCCGAGCTCCAGGTACCGGATCGCCCGCTGGCGGTGCGGCGCGTAAGGCGCGAGCAGCTCCGCCATGGCCGCGTCGTCGATGCGGCGACCGAGGAGCGTGTGGCCGACCATGTTGGGGATGTTGTAGTCGCCGAAGCTCACCGCGTCCGGGTCGCCCCAGGCGCGTTGGGCGATTTCCGCCGCGGTCCACACGCCGATGCCCGAGACCTTGCGCAGCAGGGCGCGGCCGTCGGCGCCGCGCAGGGCCACGGCTTCTTCCAGGCGTGGGGCCACGCGGGCGGCGTTGATCAGGGCGGTGCGGCGTTTCAGGTCCACGCCGATGCGGTGCCAGTTCCAGTCCACGATGGACCGGATCGCGACGGGCGTCGGTGGCACGCGCAGGCCGCGCGGACCCGGGCCGGGCGAGGGGGTGCCGAACCAGCGGCACAGCTCAGCCCACGACCGGATCGCTTCCTTGCCCGTCACCTTCTGCTCCAGCACCGCGAGCACGAGCGAGTCCCACACGCGCCGCGTGGAGCCGAGGCGCAGGCCGGGGGCGTCGTGGCGGGCGCGGGCGACCACGGGGTGGTGCGCGACGAAGCCGGTGTCGTCGTCTTCGGCGCCGAGCAGCGCGGGCACGCCGTCGAGGAGGAACTCGGCGCCGGGGCCCCACGCGTCGGCCTCGATCACGCCGTCGGGGCGGCGCAGCAGGGCCAGCGTGCCTTCACCGGAGGGCGTGTTGGCAGCCAGCCACCACACGCCGCGCTCGTGGCGGAAGTTCAGCGAACCGCGTCCACGGCTGAGCGGGCCCAGCACCGCGGCCAGGTCCAGCGGGAACGTCGGTCGCCACTCGATCATGCGTCGGCCGAGAACCTGATGCCGCCGTCGGGCAGGGTGATGCCGGGCCACACGCGGGCGCCGTCGAGGAGTTCGCAGCCGGCGCCGACCGAAGCGCCGTCGCCGACCACCACGCCGCGCAGCACGGTTCCCGCGCCCACGACCGCGCCGCGGCCCAGCACGGACCGCTCCACAATGGCCCCGGCCTCGACCACGGCTTCGTCGAACACGACCGAACCGTCGACCTGCGCGCCTTCGCCGATCACGGACTTCGCACCCACCGTCGTGCCGCCGGAGAGCACCGCGGACGACGCCACGGCGGCACCGTCCAGCACGAGCGATTCGCCGGTCGGGCCCGCCAGCGCCGAGGTGGGCGCGATGCCGAGCACGAGGTCGGCGCTGCCGCGCACGAACGCCTCGGGCGTGCCGACGTCGAGCCAGTAGGAAGAGTCGACGAAACCGTGCAGGTGCGCGCCGGCTTCGAGGAGGCCGGGGAACGTCTCGCGCTCCACCGACACGCGCCGGCCCGTGGGGATGGTCTCGACCACCGAGCGCTTGAAGACGTAGCAGCCGGCGTTGATCTGGTCCGTCGGCGGGTTGGGCGTCTTCTCGAGGAAGGCCTGCACGCGGCCGTCGGCGTCGGTGGGCACGGAACCGAAGCGGCTCGGGTCGGGCACGCGCTGCAGGTGCAGGGTGACGTCGGCGCCGGAGTCCACATGGGTCTGGAGCTGGTGGCGCAGGTCGGCGCCGGAGAGGATGTCGCCGTTGAAGATGATGGCGTGGTCGGCGCGCAGCTTGTCGTACACGTTGCGGATGGCGCCGCCGGTGTCGAGCGGTTCGTCCTCCACCACGTACTCGATCTCGAGGCCGTGGGCCGAGCCGTCGCCGAAGTACTCCTCGAAAACTTCCGCGCGGTACGACGTGCCGAGCACGACGTGGCGGATCCCGGCCGCGCGAATTCGCGAGAACAGGTGACTCAAGTAGGGGGTGCCGGCCGTCGGCAGCATCGGCTTCGGCGCGGACAGGGTGAGCGGCCGCAGCCGGGTGCCCTTGCCCCCGACCAGCACGACGGCGTCGACCTCGAGCTCGGACGTCACAGAAAACTCCTCTTGTATCACGCACCGCTGAGCGACAAGCCGTGGGAAACGCTGACGACTGCGCCCCCGAGGGCCTACCCTAGACAGGAAACAGGTGGGCCTTTCCCCAGAGGCCCCGGGTCAGTCGGGAGGCCGAGGGGATGGACCCCCGCGATCGCGCGGACGCCCTGCTCGCACGCGCACGGTCCCGCGGAGCCTTTGTGGTGACGCCGGACAACATGACATCGCCGATGGACGCCTCCAACACGCAGCAAATCGCGAGAGCCGTGGTCACGGAACTCGACCAGCAGGATCCCGACACGACCACGCAGCTGCCGGCGTCGTTGATCGAGGAGAACGACGAGCACCCGCTGGCGAGGCCGTCCACGACCACGCCGCTCGAGGTGCCCGCCGTGCAGGTGACCACGCCGCTGGTGCCGCGTCCGCAGGCCGCGCCCGTGCCGAGCCCGCTGCGCGAGCCGGACGAGGAAGAGCTCACCGGGCTGGTGCCCACGATCCAGCAGAACAGCGGCCGGTCGAACCTTTCGCGGCGGCTCGACGGGCTGTGATCTTCGGTGGCCGGGCTGGTCAGGCGCCTTCGAGCTTCACGCGCACGGCCAGCCCGAGCTTCACCGCCGCCAGCACGGGCTTCCACAACACGCCCGGGTGCCGGTCGGCGAGGTAGCGGTAGGCGCTGGCGTGGTGCGCGCGCAGCATCTTCTTCGACACGCGCGCCGTCGACACCCCGCCGATGTGCATCACGCTCGACGAGGGCGCGTACACGTTCAGCCAGCCCGCCTTCGCGAGGCGATCACCGAGGTCGACGTCTTCGAAGTACATGAAGTAGCGCGTGTCGAAACCGCCCACCGAGTCGAACGCCTCGCGCCGGAACAGCTGGCACGAGCCACTCAACCACTCCGACGTGCGCTCCTGCGGCGTGGCGTTTTCCTGGCGGTACTGGCGCGTCCACGGGTTGCCCGGCCACACCTTCGCGAACACCGCGTGCCCGATCCCCCGCCCGAACGACGGGAGCAGCCGCGCGGACGGGTACACGGTCCCGTCGAGGTCGTGGATCAGCGGCCCGAACGCACCCCCGCGCGGCCACCGCTCGGTGACCTCGAGGAGCGCGTCCAGCGACCCGGGCTCCCACTCCAGATCCGGGTTCACCACCACGACCCACCCGTAGCTGTCGTCGAGCGCCGCCACCCCGCGGTTGGCCGCCGTGCCGTAGCCGACGTTCTCCCCGATGCTCACCAACGTGACATTCTCACGCTCCGCGGCCTGCTCCGGCCCACCATCCGTGGACGCGTTGTCCGCGACCACCACCCGCACCTCACGGTCGGTCGCCTTCTCCAACGTGTCGAGGAACTTCTCGAGCATCTCGCCGGGAAAGTAGGTCACGGTCACGACGGCGAGGCTCTCACCGTAGGCACGCTGCTCAGTCACGCGCGCCATTGTCCCCCGCTCACGCACGGCTACGGGCATGGATCGACCCCGTCACCGAGGGTGATGGGTGGGCGGCCAGAATGACCGGATGTCGGTCCCGGTGCGGATGTTCGCCGCGATGTGCACGCCCAAGACCGAAAAGTTCATGCGGCAGGAATTCCGGCGAAGCATCGTTGAAGACTTCCTCGAACCGCGCGCACCGGCTCGTACTGGACAGCCGGAATGAGCGAGACGGTCACGACCGCCTGGCGATGCGGCGAACCCGGGGATCCCACCCGACAAAACTGAGCTGACCGACGAACACCTGGGCTCGACGCTCGAACCCTTGCTCTGGGTATCCGATGCCGTTGCCTCGTGCTTCGGCGCAGGCGGAGACCGGACACACCGGATCGAGAGGCTAATCGAGGACCACGCTCGGTTCTGAAAAGGCGAAAAGCCTGTGAGACGACCGTCCGGACGCATCACAGGCTCTCTTCTCGGTCCCACAGGGACCTCGCATGATCAACTATAGCGCAATCCAGTACCGCTCAATGCGACCGGCGGTGCCGATCCCAAGCCTTCGCATAAGCCTCCCGGTGCCGTTCCGCCGTGGTCGCCCAGGAGAATTCCTTGGCGCGTTGCTGGGCGGCGGCCGAGAGGAAGGCGCGGCGGGAGGGGTCGGCCAGGAGTTCGTCGATCGCGGCGGCCACGTCGCCCGCGCCGACGCCGCAGTAGGCGACCGCGTCGCCGCCGACTTCGGGGAGGGAGAGGCGGCGGGTGGTGAGGACGGCGGCGCCGCAGGCCATCGCTTCGAGCACGGGCAGGCCGAAGCCCTCGCCCAGGGACGGGTAGGCGACGAGCGAAGCCCCGCCGAGGAAACCCGCCAGAGTGCCGAACGGCAGATAACCCGCGCGGATCACCCGCAGCCGGTGCGGCACGGCATCCAGTGCGCGCTCGACTTGGGTGTCCCAGCCCGGTTGGCCGGCGAGCACCAGAGCCGGCGCGTCGCGCACGCCCGACATGGCGCGGGCGTAGCCGCGGATCAACGCGGGCACGTTCTTGCGAGGCTCCAGCGCACCGAGGAAAGCGATGTACGGCGTCCGCCCGATGCCGACGGCCGCGCGGGCCGCGGCGATCTCCTCGGGGGACGGTGGGTGAAACCGTTCCGTGTCCACGCCGTGGTGGATGATTTCCAGTTCCGCGTGCCGCACGGGCGTCACGCGGCCCAGCTCCAGCGCCGTCGCCTGGCTCGGGACGACGCACAGCGTCGCGCGGCGCAGGGCGGCCACGGTCCAAGCGCGGAAGAACCGGGCCTTCACCGACGAGTGCAGCACAGGGTCGGTGAAGAACGTCGCGTCGTGCAGCGTCACGACCGAAGCGGCGCCGCTCGCCAGCGGCATCGTGTAGTGCGGCGAGTGGACGACGTCGGCGGACAGCCGGCGCACGAGCCGCGGCAACGTGGCTTGTTCCCAGGTCAGCCGGGCCGTGCGGGTGGACGTCGCGGGCGACGCGGGCACCACGCGCGCACTGGGGGCGAGCCGGTCGTACAGCGAAAGGTCGCGGGGCTGGCACACGACCGTGAGCCGCGCGCCGTCCTGGTCCAGCGCCGCCACGAGCGAATCCACGTACCGGCCGACGCCACCCCGGTCCGCGGGCACCGCGGTCGCGTCGATCAGCACACGGGGATCACCGGTCACGTGAGCAGAGTACGGCGATCACCCTGCGCGCAGGTGAGGAACCGACCAACTGACGGTGCGTGACCCGCCACACGCACGGTTCACACCTCCGGTGAGCTGCCCCGATGGCCGTGACCAGGCGTCGCCACGGGCTCCCCGATGGCGTGGATCTGAACCGATCGGGTGATCACCACGGCTGGTGCCAGGAGCACGAGTCCCGACGTCCAACCCGGAGGCCGCGCCAACCCCCGAGCGGCGGGCACCGTCGACCACGAAAAGTTCAGCCGTGGTCACGACCGTTTACGGCGCCCGGCCCACACAGCTTCCGCCGCCACGGGCGGACACCTTCGCTCAAGACCAGTTCAACCGTGGTCAAGAACGTTGGCGATGCGCCGCCCACACGGCTTCCGCCGCCGCCCGCCAGCTGAACTCCCGCGCCCAGGCCGACCCCGGGCCGGGTCACCAGCCCTGAGACCGGCTCGGACACCCCAGCGGCGGGCGGACACCTTCGCCCAACACCGATTCGACCACCGTGGTCACGACCGTTCGCGATGCGCGGCCCACACGGCTTCGCCGCGGCCCGCCAGCTGAACTCCCGAACCCGACCTCGAGTCACCAGCCCCGAGACCCGCTCGGACACCCCAGCGACGGGCCGACACCTTCACCCAAGACCAGTTCAGCCGTCGTCACGACCGCTTCCGATGCGCCGCCCACACAGCCTCCGCCGCCGCCCGCCACGTGAACTCCCGCGCCCGCGCCCGACCTCGGCTCACCAGCTCCGCCGCCCGCTCGGCCGACCCCAGCACCTCCCGCAGCCCCGCCGCCAACGCCACCGAGTCACCGCGCGGCACCACGATCCCCGCGCCGCCCGCGACCTCCACCAGCGCCGGCACGTCGGTGTGCACCACGGGCACCCCCGAAGCCATCGCCTCCAGCAGCGGCAGGCCGAAGCCCTCCGCGAGGCTCGGCACCGCCAGCACGCTCGCGCCCCGCAGTGCGGTGGCCAGTTCCGCGTCCGTGACCTTGCCCAGCACGTGCACGTCCGTGAGGCCGCGCGACGCGGCGAGCTGCATCGGATCCACGTCGCCCCAGCCGGGCTGTCCCGCCAGCACCAGCGAAACGTCGCCCACCGAGGCAACCGCGTCCACCAGCACGTCGATGCCCTTGCGCGGCTCGATCGTGCCCACCGCCAGCACGTACTTCGACGGCAGATCCAGCACCGCCTCGCCCGAGGGCACCGTGACGCCGTGGGGCACCACGCGCACCGGCGCCGTCACGTCCACCAGCACCGCGAGCTCGTCGGCCACCGCGCGGGTGGGCACGATCAGCGTGGAGGCCCGGCGGGCGGCCCGCGCGATCATCGACCGGTGCCAGCTCACGCCGCGAGCCGTCAGCGTCTCCGGGTGTGTCCACGGCACGGTGTCGTGCACGGTCACGGTGAGGGTGCGGCCGGCCGGCGGGCGTGGCGGCGCGAACGGCGTGGGCGCGTGGACCGCGTCGCCGCCCGGCCACCAGGGGATGCCGAGCTGCCACAGGGCGACCAGGGCGCGCGGCGGCACCGGCAGCACCCGGGGCCCCTCCACGCCGTCGACGACCGCGGCTGACACCTCGGCGTGGCGGGCGACCACGCTCGACACCGTCCAGCCCGGCGGCGCGGTGCGCGCCAGCGCGGGCAGCAGTTCGGCGGTGTACCGGCCCGTACCACCCGGGACGGGGGCGAGCAGCTGCTCGGCGAGCACTACCAGTTCGGGCACCCCGCTATTCTCACCCAGGTGACCAGCGCGGAACCCGGCAGCACCGTCGTCGTGGTCACCTGGCGTGGCGCGGCCCACATCACGGCCTGCCTCGACGCCCTCGCGGCCCAGACCCGTCCACATCGGACACTCGTGATCGACAACGCCTCCGACGACGGTACCGCCGCCAAAATCCGCGCCCACCGCTCGAAACCCCAGGTCATCCGGCTCAAGACCAACACCGGTTACGCCGGTGCGATGGCCGAGGCGCTCAAGCACACCGAGACCCCGCTCACGGCCTGGCTCAACGACGACGCCGCCCCCGAACCCACCTGGCTCGCCGAGCTCGAGGACACCCTCGACGCCCAGCCGCTCGCCGCCGCGGTCACGAGCCGGCTGGAGCTGCCGGACGGCACCGTGCAGTCGACCGGTGTCCGCCTCACCGCCGACGGCCACGGGCAGGACCTGACCGAAGACACCGACGAGGTCTTCGGCTTCTGCGGCGGCGCCGCGCTGCTGCGCACCGAGGCCCTCAAAGCCGTCGGCGGCGTCCCCGCGAGCTTCTTCTGCTACTACGAAGACACCGACACCGCGTGGCGCCTGCGGCTGGCCGGCTGGCACGTCGCCGCCGCGCCGAAGGCCCGCGTGCACCACCTCCACGGCGCGAGCACCGACCCCGGCTCCGTGCGATTCCACCAATGGAACGAACGCAACCGTCTCCTCATGCTCATCCGGTGCGCCCCGGCCGCCGTCGCCGGCAAGGAGATCCTGCGGTTCGCCGTGATCACGGCGCTGCTCCCGCTGCGGAAAACCCGGCCCACCGCCGCCAATTTCCGGACGAGCCTCCGCCTTCGCGTGCTCGCCGAAGTCGCGGCAAAATTGCCCACCACGCTGCGGAATCGCAGGAGCACCGCCAAGATCGCGGTGCTCGATCGAGGCGCGATCTGGGACGCCTGGGCGGGCCTTTAAGCTGGGCAACGCCCGACATCACGGACAGGAGCTCGTTTTGGCGCTGGGGGAACCGCAACCGCTGGTCTCGGTGATCGTGGTGAACTACCGCGGTGCCGAAGACACGATCACCTGCCTGAGCGCGCTGTCGGCCGAGCTGGACTACGAGAACGTCGAGCTGATCTGCGTCGACAACGCCTCCGGGGGCACCGACGCCGAGCGCATCCGCGCCGCCGTGCCGGGCGCGACGCTGATCGAGTCGCCGGTGAACAGCGGCTTCGCCGGCGGCTGCAACCTCGGCGCGAAGCACGCCAAGGGCACCGTGCTCGCCTTCCTCAACAACGACGCCCGCCCCGCGCCCGCGTGGGTCTCGGCGGCCGTGGCCGAGCTGCGGGCGCAGCCGACCGTCGCCGCGGTGGCCAGCAAGGTCGTGGACTGGGAAGGCACGGGCACCGACTTCGTCGACGCCGGCCTGACCTGGTTCGGCATGGGCTACAAGCGCCACGCCGGCAGCCCGCTGGCCGACGTGCCCGAAACCGAGCGCGACATGGCCAAGGACGTGCTCTTCGGCACCGGCTCGGCGATGTTCGTGCGCGCGTCGGTGTTCGCGGAGCTCGGCGGCTTCGACGAACGATTCTTCATGTTCTACGAGGACGTGGACCTCGGCTGGCGGCTGAACCTGCGCGGCTGGCGCGTGCGCTACGTGCCGGAATCGCTGGCCTACCACCGCCACCACGGCACGATGAACGCCGTCGACGCGCCGGAGACCGGCCGCGAGACCTTCCTGCTGGAGCGCAACGCGCTCGCCGCGCTCTACAAGAACCTCTCCGACGAGTCGCTGGCCAAGGCGCTGCCCGCCGCACTCGCGCTGGCCGTGCGCCGCGCCACCGCGCGCGGCGGCCTCGACCCCGAGCAGCTCAACCTCGAAAAGGGCGTCGGCCCGGTCGAGACCGACGGGGTCGCGGTGCCGCGCACCACGCTCGCCGGGGTGCTGGCGATCGACCGGTTCGTGGAGCTGATGCCGTCGCTGGCCGAATCGCGCGCCGAGGAGCAGGCCGCACGCGTGCGCACCG